>NZ_JBOFKN010000032.1:0-67134 GCF_051657365.1 Paraclostridium sp. | reverse complement strand
TCAAATAATATTTATGAAGTTGATAAAAATAAGTTTGATGACTTAAATTTAGAACATGTTAAATTAAATCAGATATACGAAACTATACTTAAAGATATAGAAAGAATAACTAATGATACTAAAATTCAAAAAAATGAATTAGAAATAGTTAAAAAGCAACTTGAAGATAGTAAATTAAATAAAATTAAAATACAAGAACAAGTTAAAATTGAAACATCAGAAAAAGAAAACTTAGAAAATCAACTTATAGATGAAAATAAAAAGTTGAACTTACAAAGAGAACAAAAGGAATCTATAAAAATAAAAAGAGAAAATATAGCTGTAGAATTAAAAAATATAGATAGAAAATATATAGAAGTTAAGGAAAGTCTTTTTAAGATAGAAAATAAAATAGAAAGATTAAAATCATCTAAAGAAAATTATGTAGTAAAACTATTGGAAGAATATGAAGTAACTTTAGAAGAAGCTACAAATTTAAAAGATGAAGAAGTAGTTATAGATAAAAAACAATTAGAACTTTTAAAGAAAGAATTAAAAAGCTTAGGTAATGTAAATTTAGACTCTATAAAAGAATACGAAGAAATAAAGGAAAGATATGATTTTTATAGTGAACAAAAGAAAGATCTAGAAGAATCAATAGATGTAATATACAAACTTATAAAAGAGCTTGAAGATAATATGAAAAAAGAATTTAATGAAAAGTTTACATTAATAAATGAAAACTTTAAGGTTGTATATAAAAAGCTATTTGGTGGAGGTACTGGTGAACTTAGAATAGTAGATAAAATAAATATACTAGAAAGTGATATAGAGATAGTTGCTCAACCACCAGGTAAAAAGATGAAGAATTTAAATCTTTTATCAGGTGGGGAAAAAGCACTTACTGCAATAAGTATATTATTTGCTATACTTTTAGCTAAGCCAACTCCTTTTTGCATACTAGATGAGATAGAAGCTCCACTAGACGATGCTAATATATATAGATTTGGGGAATTCCTAAAAGAACTATCTAAAGATACTCAATTTATATCTATAACTCATAGAAGAGGGACTATGGAAATTGCTGATTATATATATGGAGTTACAATGCAAGAAAAGGCGATTTCTAAAGTTATAAGTCTTAAATTAAAAGAAGCTAAGGAATTAACACAAGATATAATATAAGGAGGGTGCTTATGTTTAAAAAGTTATTTAAGTTTGGAAAGCAAAAAGAAGAGATTGATATTGAAGAAAATAATGAAGAAAACATAAATGAGGATGCAGAAAAAGAACAGGAACCATTAGAAGTTGAGCAAGAAGTTGTTGAAGCTGTAGAATTTAAATTAGAGTCTGTTGAACCTATAGAAGAAGTTATAGAAAATGATGAAAAAGAAATTGAAATTGTAGAAACTATAGATAATGATATTTTAGAAGAAGAAGAAGAAACTAGTGCAGGTTTATTTGCTAGGCTTAAACAAGGTTTAACAAAAGCCAAACAAGGAATAACTGATAAAATTGATGCTGTTTTAAATTCATACACTACTATAGATGAAGATCTTTTAGAGGAACTTGAAGAAATATTAATTACGGCAGATGTTGGCGTAAATACTACTATGGAAATGATAGATAGAGTAAGAGATGCCATAAAGACTAAAGGGTTAACAGATCCACTATCAGTAAGAGATGAATTGAAATCTATAATATGTGATATGTTAGGTGAAGAAGATTCAAAGTTAGATGTAGAATCAGGACCAAGCATAATATTAATGGTAGGAGTTAATGGGGTTGGAAAGACTACTACTATAGGTAAGTTAGCTAACAGATATACAAAAGAAGGAAAGAAAGTTTTACTAGCAGCTGGAGATACATTTAGAGCTGCAGCTATAGAACAATTAGAAGTATGGGCTAATAGAAGTAATGTTGATATAATTAAACATCAAGAAGGTGCTGACCCTGGTGCTGTAATATTTGATGCTGTCAAAGCTGCTAAAGCTAGAAAAGCAGATATATTAATCTGTGATACAGCTGGAAGACTGCATAATAAAACCAATTTAATGAATGAATTGGGAAAAGTGTTTAAAATAGTAGATAGAGAATATCCAGAAGCTAAAAAAGAAGTTTTATTAGTTGTTGATGCGACTACCGGTCAAAATGCAGTATCTCAGGCTAAAACATTTAAAGAAGTTGCAGATATAACTGGAATAGTTTTAACTAAATTAGATGGTACAGCAAAAGGTGGAGTAGTATTGGCTGTTAAATCTGAGGTTGATGTTCCTGTAAAGCTTATAGGTGTAGGAGAACAAGTACAAGACTTACAAGATTTCAACTCAAAAGCATTTATAGATGCATTATTTGGGAACTAATTAGCTTTTTAAAATAACTGTTGACAACTTTATTAGTATGATATAAAATACAATGTGTAAAGGAAATCACCTTTACAGTATAGTAAGTGGGAAGTGTAATAATGAATCTAGAAAAATTGGTAGAGATTGGGTTGTTATTTGAACAATACAAGATGCTTCTAACTGATAAGCAAAGAGAAATTGTATCCCTTTATTATAATGAAGATTATTCTCTTGGAGAAATCAGTGAAAATTTAAGTGTATCTAGACAAGGTATCTATGATACTTTGAAACGTTCTGAAAAAATACTTAAAGATTACGAAGCTAAATTAGGCTTAGTAGAAAAGTCAAAAGAGCGTGAAAAGACTACACAAGACATATATAATAAAGTTGTTGACATTAAACAAGATTTATTGCAAAATAGAGATTGTGCTAATTTAATCCCTAAGTTAGAAAATATAGAAGATGTATGTAGGGAGATGTTAAAATGATATTTGAAGGATTAGCAGATAAACTACAGGGCGCTTTAGGTAAATTAAAATCTAAAGGTAAGCTTACTGAAAAAGATGTTAAAGAAGCTATGAGAGAAGTTAAATTAGCTCTATTAGAAGCTGATGTTAATTTTAAAGTAGTTAAGGATTTTGTGAAGAAAGTCCAAGAAAGAGCTGTTGGGCAAGATGTTATGGAAAGCTTGACACCAGCACAACATGTTATAAAAATAGTTAATGAAGAACTTACGAGTTTAATGGGTGATGTTCAAAGTAAAATAATGATATCGCCAAAACCACCAACAGTTATAATGATGGTAGGTCTACAGGGTGCAGGTAAAACAACTACATCAGGTAAACTTGGAGGATACTTTAAAAAGCAAGGTAAAAAGCCCTTATTAGTGGCTTGTGATATATATAGACCCGCAGCTATTAAGCAATTACAAGTTGTAGGAGAAAAATTAGATATACCAGTATTTAGCATGGGTGATAAAGAAAGCCCAGTAAATATTGCTAAAGCTGGATATAATCATGCATTAAAAAACAATCATGATTTAGTTATAATAGATACAGCTGGTAGACTTCATATAGACGAGACTTTAATGGATGAGTTAAAAAATATTAAATCAGAAGTTAAACCTCATGAGATATTATTAGTTGTAGATTCTATGACAGGACAAGATGCAGTTAATGTTGCAGAAAGCTTCAATGAAGCACTTGGAGTAGATGGTGTTGTTTTAACTAAGCTTGATGGTGATACTAGAGGTGGAGCGGCACTTTCAATAAGAGCAGTTACACAAAAACCTATAAAATTTATAGGTATGGGAGAAAAGCTAGATGACTTAGAGCCTTTCCATCCAGATAGAATGGCATCTAGAATATTAGGTATGGGAGATATCCTAAGCTTAATAGAAAAGGCTCAAGAAAATATAGATTTTGAAAAAGCTAAGGAATTAGAAAGCAAAATTAAGAAACAAGATCTTGATTTTGAAGATTTCTTAGAACAAATGGAGCAAATCCAGAAAATGGGTCCTCTTAATAAGGTTATTGAAATGATACCTGGTATGGGTCAAGTTAAAGACCAACTTGGTGACATGGATATGAATAACAAAGAAATTGTTAAGACTAAGGCGATAGTACAGTCGATGACAATTGAAGAAAGAAGAAATCCTGGTATACTAAATGCCTCAAGAAAGAAAAGAATAGCAAGAGGTAGTGGTACTAGTGTTCAAGATGTAAACAGACTTATAAAGCAATTCGGAGAAATGAAGAAGATGATGAAGATGTTTACGGGAACTCAAAAAAGCATGAAGAAAAGGGGAGGCTTTGCCGGTTTACCTTTCTTTAAATAATATAAAATAAAAAGATAAAATTTTTCGGAGGTGTCGTTATGGCAGTTAAAATAAGATTAAAAAGAATGGGATCAAACAAAAAACCTTTCTACAGAATAGTAGTAGCAGATTCAAGATCTCCAAGAGATGGAAAGTTCATAGAAGAAATAGGATTCTACAACCCAATTTCTCAACCAAAGCAAGTTAAAATAAACGATGAGAAAGCTGTTAAATGGTTAGGATGTGGAGCACAACCAACTGATACAGTTAAAACTTTATTAGTTAAAAACGGAGTAATGGAAAAATTCGAAGCTTCTAAACAAGCTAAGTAATTTTCGATTAGGAGCGAATTGATATGAAAGAGCTAGTACTAGATATAGCAAAAGCTCTTGTCGATAATCCAGAGGCAGTTGAAGTAGAGGAAACTTTTAATGGAGATGAAATGATTCTTAAATTAAAAGTTGCTCAAGATGACATGGGTAAGGTTATCGGTAAGCAGGGTAGAATAGCTAAAGCTATAAGAACTGTTATAAAATCTGCTTCAAATAGAGACCACAAAAAGGTTACTCTTGAAATAATCTAAAGGATTAGGTATTAACCTAATCCTTTTTGTATATACTTTGTATATATTGGAAGAAGATAAAGCATAATTATTGAAGAAGGTGAGATTATGGAAAATAAATTAACTCATTTTAAAATTGGTCAAATTGTTAAAACTCAAGGTTTAAAAGGTGAAGTAAGAGTTTACTCTAGCGCTGATGATATATATAGATTTGACGATTTAAATACATTTTATATAGGAAAAGACTTTGTAACTGAATATAAAACTGAAAAAGTTAGATATAAAGGCAATTTAGTTATAATGAAAATAAAAGGCATAGATAGTGTTGAAATGGCTGAAAAATTAAAAGGCAAAAATATCTATGTGTCTAGAGATGAATCTAGAGAGCTTGAAGAAGATGAATTTTTCATAGCTGATATGATAGGAATAGATGTTTATACAGTAGATAATAAGCATGTAGGAGTTTTAGAAGATGTATTACAGTACTCTGCTAATGATGTTTATGTTATAAAAGGTGAAGATGATAAAGAGTATCTTATACCAGCTGTTATGAAGTTTGTACCAGAAATCGATATGGAAGAAAGAAAAATGATAATAGACCCTATAAAGGGAATGTTAGACTAAATTTAAGGTGATATTATGAGATTTCATATAATGACCCTATTCCCGGAAATATTTAATTCTTACATGAATGAAAGTATAATGAAAAGAGCTGTAGAAAAAGAAATTATAGAAGTGCATATATATAATATAAGAGATTTTTCTATTAATAAGCATAAAAAGGTAGATGATTATCCTTTTGGTGGTGGAGCTGGTATGGTCATGACTCCGCAGCCTATATATGATACTTATAAGCATATAGTAGATAAGTTTAATATAGAAACTCCTAGAGTTATATATTTAACTCCAAAGGGCAAAGTGCATAGTCAAGCTATAGCCAGTGAAATGTCTACTTTTGAAGATGTTATACTACTATGTGGACACTATGAAGGTATAGATCAAAGAATCATAGATTCTATAGTAACAGATGAAATATCTATAGGAGATTATGTATTAACTGGAGGCGAATTACCTGCATTAATACTTATAGATTCTATATCTAGACTGATACCTGGGGTTTTAAGTCAAAATGAATCTTTTGAAGAAGAATCATTTAAAGATAATTTATTAGAATACCCTCATTATACAAGACCTAGAGAATTTATGGGAATGGAAGTTCCAGAAGTTTTACTATCTGGAAATCATAAGAAAATAGATGAGTGGAGATACGATAAATCTATTGAAATAACTAAAGAAAGACGTCCTGATTTATACAAAAAAGCTTGTAAATAAATAGGACATATAGTATAATAAAATCTGTTGAAAAAAATAAAACGGGCGTTCCTCTTTTTACACATGGTCAAGTAATTAAGAGCGTCTATGATACTAGGAGGATTTAAAATGAACGAAATATTAAGATCATTAGAGCAAGCTCAATTAAAGAACGATGTTCCTAACTTTGGACCTGGGGACACTGTAAAAGTACACGTTAGAATAGTTGAAGGAAAAAGAGAAAGAATACAGTTATTCGAAGGTGTTGTATTAAAGAGACAAGGTGGAGGAGCTAGAGAAACTTTCACTGTAAGAAAAATATCTTTCAACGTTGGAGTAGAAAGAACATTCCCTGTTCATTCTCCAAAAATAGAGAAGATAGAAGTAACTAGAAAAGGTAAAGTAAGAAGAGCTAAGTTAACTTACTTAAGAGGTAGAGTAGGAAAAGCTGCTAAGATAAAAGAAGCTAGATAATTAAACTTTACTATACAGGGGACTGAATTTTCAGTCTCCTTTTTTATAATAAATATGAAATTGAATTCGTTTTGAAATAAATATAAATATAAATATAAATTATGAAATTTAATATAAAAAATAGTTTGTGTTTTTAATATTATAAAAAGGAGAAAAAATATGAAAATACAAAAAATGACAGATGAATACCTAAGAGATGAAAGTTTGCATATAAACTGGTATCCAGGGCATATGAAAAAAACTAAGGATTTAGTTAGAAATAATTTAAAGTTAGTTGATGTTGTAGTGGAACTTTTAGATGCTAGAATACCACTAAGTAGTAGAAATCCTGATATAGATAGATTTGTAGGAGATAAGCCTAGAGTTGTAGTGTTAAACAAAAGTGATATATCAGATGCAAGTAAATTAAATCAATGGGTTGATTATTATAAAAAAAGAGGAATTAAAGCTATACCAGTAGATACATTAAATGGTAAAGGTGTTAATAAAATAATTGAAGAATGTAAAAATGAAACAAAAGAAAAAATGGAAGCCTTAGTTAAAAAAGGAAGAATAGAAAGACCTATAAGAATTATGATAGTAGGTATACCAAACGTAGGGAAATCTTCACTTATAAATAAACTTACAGGAAGAAAAAGTACTCAAACTGGAGATAGACCAGGGGTAACAAAAGGTAAACAATGGGTTAAATTAAAAGGAAACTTAGAACTATTAGATACACCTGGTATACTATGGCCTAAGTTTGAAGATGAGCAAGTTGCATTAAAGTTAGCTTTTTGTAGAGCTATAAAAGATGAAGTTTTAGATGTAGATACATTAGGTTTAAAATTAATAGAAAAATTAATGGAAATAGAGCCTGAAAAATTAAAAGATAGATATAAGTTAGAGGAATTAGGAGAAACACCTATCGAAACTATGGATATGATAGGAATTAAAAGAGGTCTTATATTAAAAAGAAATGAGCTAGACTATACTAGAATAGCAACTACTGTTTTAAATGAATTTAGAGATGGAAAGTTAGGTAGAATAACTTTAGAAACTCCTAAAGAGATGAAATAATGTAAAAAGAGATTGTAAAAACAAATTTATTAGATAATGAAGTAAAAGATTATTTATAAATTTGCAGACGCAATCTCTTATTTTTTTACAAAAAACCATAAAAAAATCATTATCTAAAAAATAAATTTTTTACGTAAATATTATTAAAATAACCCAAAATAAGGTGAATTACAGCTAAAAAACAAAATTTGAAATAATCTGTATATTTGTAATATTGTTGACAGTTAGGAATATATATTATATAATATTTTCAGAATATTTAATCGAAAAGAAAACTTTTTAGGGGGCTTTAGTATGAAAAACACAAACAAAGATATAATAGTAGTTGGTTTTGCACTGTTCGCTATGTTCTTTGGAGCAGGAAATCTTATATTCCCACCATTTTTAGGAGTTATATCAGGTGAAAGTTGGATAACAGGTTTCTCAGGCTTTATATTAGCTGACGTAGGATTAGCATTATTAGCTATAGCAGCGGCAGCTAAGTGTGGAGGAGACGTAAATAAGATATTATCTAGATCAGGTAAAACGTTAGCAACAATAATAGGAGTTGCAATAATGATATGTTTAGGACCATTATTAGCAATACCTAGAACAGCAGCGACAACATTTGAAATGGGAGTACAACCAATAATAGGTAGCTCAATATCTCCAGTAATATTCTCTATAATATTCTTTGTTATAGTATTATTACTTACTATAAGACCATCTAAGGTTGTAGATATAATAGGAAAAGTTTTAACACCAGCGCTTTTAGTGGCATTAGCATTTTTAATAATAAAAGGTATAATAACACCTTTAGGAGAGATAAGCCCGAATACTTTAGTAGATAGCGTATTTTCAACAGGTGTTTCACAAGGATATCAAACAATGGATGCATTAGGAGCAGTTGCACTGTCAACTATAGTAATAGCATCTCTTCATAATAAAGGATACAAAGAAAATTCAGAAAAAATTAAATTAACAATAAAAGCTGGAATAGTAGCAGGAGTTGCTTTATGTTTTGTATATGGAGGACTTACATTCTTAGGAGCTACAATATCTCAAGGTTATGCGGGTCAAGATATAAGTGCTATATCACAAACATCTTTAATTGTTGGAATAACAGAGCAATTACTTGGATATCCAGGAAAAGTTATATTAGGAATAATAGTTGCACTAGCATGTTTAACAACTGCTATAGGATTAACTTCAGCAACAGGTCAATATTTTACAAAACTTACAAATAATAAATTAAAGTACGAAGTAGTAGTTACAGTAGTATGTATATTCAGTGCAGTTGTATCTAATTTCGGAGTAAACACTATAATAAAAGTATCGGCACCTATATTAGATATGGTTTATCCTGTGACTATATTATTAGTAGTAACGACATTATTATCTAAGTATATTAAAAATGATAATGCGGTAAAAGGTGCAGCTTATGTAACATTATTAATAAGTATACTAGGTGTTGTAAACTCACTATCTAGTACTTACGGATTACCAATACACATACCATTTTTAGCATCATTACCATTTGCGGCATTAGGATTTAATTGGATAGTACCTGCTATAGTGGGTGGGGTTATAGGAAGTTGTATAAAGCCTACTGGATATATAATAAATCCAGAATAAAGTAGGTTAATATAAGGAAAGATAAAGTCGTTGATATAAATATCAACGACTTTTTTTATTAACTGATAAACAGAGTATATACATGAGTAAAGTAATTTTTTATACTGTAATATTTGTTAAAACTATACCTAAAACGGGTATATATATAAAATGTGCAAAGGTATAAAATGGAGGTTTGACATGAAAAAAATTATAAAAAGAGATGGAAGTATTGAAAAATTTAGCAAGTATAAAATTGAAGATGCAATTTATAAATCTACAATAAATAGTGAAAATGGTATAGATAAAAATATAGGAAAAGAGATAGCTAATAAAGTAGAAAATATATTTAAAACTAGAGATAAGCCATTAACTGTAGAAGAGATACAGGACTTAGTAGAAGTTTTACTTATGGAATCAAATAGAAAAGATGTAGCAAAACATTATATACTTTATAGAGAAAAAAGAGCTAATATAAGAAAAAAACCTTGGGAAATGGATGAGTTACAAAAATCTATATGGAAAAATAAATATAGATATAACGGAGAAAATTTTGATGAATGGATAAATAGAATATCTGCTAAAAGTAATAGAATTGCTAAATTAATAAGACAAAAAAGATTTTTATTTGCAGGTAGGATACTTGCAAATAGAGGTTTATATAAAGATGGATTGAAAGTTACATACTCAAATTGTTATGTATTAGAGCCTCCAAAAGATAATTTAGAAAGTATATTTGATACAGCTAAAAAGCTTGCTAGAACTTTTAGTTATGGTGGCGGTGTTGGAATAGATATATCTAAATTAAGACCTAGAGGAGCTAAAGTTAACAATTCTGCAAAGAATACAACAGGAGCAGTTTCATTTATGGAACTATATAGTATGACGACGGGATTAATAGGTCAAAGAGGAAGAAGAGGAGCATTAATGATATCTATGGATGTGAGTCATCCTGATATAGAAGATTTTATTGATGTAAAAACTGATTTAACAAAAATAACAAAAGCAAACATATCAGTAAGAATAAATGATGAATTTATGAAAGCTGTTGAAAATAATGAAATGTATAAGTGTGAATTTATAGTAGATGAAGGAAGTGAATATATTACTAAGGAAGTAGATGCTAGAAAATTATTTATGAAACTTTGTAAAAATAATTGGGATTATGCGGAGCCAGGTATATTATTTTGGGATAATATAAAAAATAATCATATTATGAGTGAAGACGAAACTTTTTCTCATTCAGGCGTTAATCCTTGTGCAGAAGAACCACTTCCAAGTGGAGGAAGTTGCTTACTTGGATCTATAAACTTATCTGAATTTGTTATACAACCATTTTATGAAAATGCTATATTTGACATGAATAAATTTAAATCATGTGTTAGAGAATCAGTTATAGCTTTAAATGAAGTTTTAGATGAAGGATTAAAGCTACATCCATTAGAAGAACAAAAAATAAGTGTAGATAAGTATAGACAAATAGGACTTGGAGTTATGGGAATAGGTGATATGCTTATTAAAATGAACTTAAGATATGGATCAGATGAATCTATAGAGTTATGTAGTTTAATAGCTAAAACCATGCTAAATGAAGCAGTTAAGCAATCAGCATTACTTGCAAAAGAAAATGGACCATTTAAAGAATATAAAGAAGATGCGGTATTTAAATCGGAGTTCTTTAAAAATAATATAGACCAAAATATAAAAGAATTAGTGAAACTTTATGGGCTTAGAAACTCTCAATTACTTACTATACCACCTACAGGTTCAATATCAACTATGTTGGGTATAAGCGGAGGAATAGAACCAATTTTCAACTTATCATATATAAGAAAAACAGAAAGTTTGCATGATGAAGATGTATATTATAAAGTATATACACCTATAGTGAAAGAATATATGGATTTAAATAACATAACAGAAGAAAGTGAATTACCGGATATATTTGTAACTGCGATGAATTTGGATTATAACGATAGAATAAAAATGCAACAAGCTTGGCAGAGATATATAGACGCATCAATATCATCCACAATAAATCTACCAAATGAAACTACAGTAGAAGATGTGTATGAAATATATATGAAAGCTTGGAGAGCTAAACTTAAAGGAATAACAATTTTTAGAGATGGATGTAAACGTAGTGGGGTTCTTATAAATGAAAAGCCTAAAAAAGAAAAAGAAGAAATTAAAATTGAAAAAGAAATTGCAATAACTAGTGAAGAAAGTGAAAAATTTACATGTCCTGAGTGTGGAAATGAACAAATGGCCAATACTGGGGGATGTAGTATTTGCTTAAAGTGTGGATATAGTGGATGTAATTAAATGAAATTCAAATTAAAGTGCTTAAACTTATATTAAGCACTTTAATTTTTTGTTAAAATATATAATAAAGATAAAACTAAAGGAGACGTGCAAATGAAGAATAAAAGCGTTAAGGAAATAAATGCAATTATAGAAGATATTAATGTAGATGAATATTTAAAGTATATAGATATTTTAAAAGAGGATGAAAGAAAGTCAGTTAAAAATATAGCTATTAAGTTGGCAAAGAAGCTAGATAAAATAAGAATTGAAAATGAAAGGTTAGAAATTATAAATACATTTGAAAATGAAGGTTATGAAAATGGATATACTTATATAGGAGGTATAGATGAAGCTGGAAGAGGTCCGTTAGCTGGACCTGTAGTAGCAGCTGTAGTAGTTTTTAAACCGGGAACAAAGATAGAAGGAATTAATGATTCTAAAAAACTAAGTGAAGCTAAAAGAGATGAACTATTTGATATAATAAAAGAACAAGCTCTAGATTACGGTATAGGAATAGTACAAAAAGATGAAATAGACGAGTATAACATATTAAATGCAACTTACATGGCTATGAAAAAAGCTGTAAACTGTTTAAAGAAAACTCCAGATTATCTATTAGTAGATGCAGCTCATGTACCTGATGTAGATATAGATCAAAAATCTATAATAAAAGGAGATTCAAAATCTATATCTATAGCTGCAGCTAGTATAATAGCTAAAGTTACAAGAGATAGTATAATGTATGAATATGATAAAATGTATCCTGAGTATGGATTTGCATCTCACAAAGGCTATGGAACAGATCAACATTATAAAGCTATAAGAGAACATGGAATAACATCTATACATAGAAGAAGTTTTTTAAAGAATATATTATAATTTAAAATTGAAGTGGTATAATTATATTGTTAACTAGGATGAAGGGAGATATTTAAATGGAATATAAAGAGATGTTGAAAAATGCAAGAGAAAACCTAAATGGAAGTTGCAGAGTTTGCAAAGTTTGCAATGGAGTAGTTTGTGCAAGTGAAGTTCCTGGAATGGGCGGAAAAGGAAGTGGAAGTGCATTTATAGATAATTATAAAAGTTTAGATAAAGTAAAATTAAACATGAGAGTTATACATGATGTTAAAAATCCTGATACAAGTATAGAAATGTTTGGAAAAAAAATGAAAGCTCCTATATTTGCGGCGCCTTTAACTGGAACTACTTTAAATATGGGTGGTAAATTAACTGAAAGAGAATATATAAGTAGTGTTGTAAAGGGATGTTTAGAAAATGACATATATCCTATGGTTGGAGATACAGCAGTTGATGAATTTTTAATAGAAAATTTAAGAGTATTAAAAGAATTCAATGGAAATGGAATTGTATTTATAAAGCCATGGGAAAACTCAGATATAAAAAGAAAAATAAAGTTAGCTGAAGAATCAGGAGCATTTGCAGTAGGAGTAGATATAGATGCTTGTGGATTGGTAACTTTATCTATGCATGGTAAAACAGTAGAACCTAAATCAATTGATGCTATAAGGGATTTAAAGGCATCTACAAAACTACCATTCATACTAAAAGGTATAATGACTAAAGAAGATGCATTGATGGCCGTAGAAGCTGGAGTAGACGCTATAGTGGTATCTAACCATGGAGGACGAGTATTAGATCATACTCCTGGAGTTTGTGATGTTTTAGAAGATATAGCAAATGCAGTTAAAGGAAAAGTGATAATTCTTGCAGATGGAGGGGTTAGAACTGGAGTAGATGTTGTAAAAATGTTAGGGCTTGGGGCAGATGCAATTTTAATAGGTAGACCATTTGTTACAGCTTCATTTGGAGGACTTAGTGAAGGCGTAGACATGTATGTCAAAAAACTTGTAAATGAGTTGGAATCTACAATGATTTTAACAGGATGCAAGGATATTAAAGCTATAGATGAAAAAGTTATATTTAAAAAAGATTAAGCATAAAAATAGGTGCCTGTTATAGGCACCTATTTTTACGTTTATTTAGTTGTTTTTAACTTTTATGATATCAGAAGATTTAATTATAGAAGTTGTATTGTTATACGAATTTTCTACCTTATCTAAAGGTAAATCTTTAATATTTGAAAGTTGATCTTTATTAATTATTGGGATTATCTCATAAGTTAACTTTCCATCTTTATTTGTATATTTGTTTACCCATGTTGGTATGTACTCTACACCAGATATGGTAGTTTTATCAGTTTTTAAATTTTTGTTTATATCTATATTAACCATAACTCCATCTTCAGTATAATTTTTATTTAAAATTTCATTTCTTTGATTACTTAAAAAGTTACCCATTGAGTATATGACTAGAGTTTCATTATTATTTTTAGTTGATTTAATCATCTCTATTGGTTGAACAACATGTGGATGAGAACCTATTATTATATCAACCCCATAATCACATAGCTTATTAGCTAATTCAATTTGAAATTCATTAGGATTTCTCTCATATTCATTACCCCAATGAAGAACTACAACTTGAAGGTCAGTTTTATTTTTATTCATATTATCAAGTGTATTTGTAATTTCATTAAAAGCAGAGTCTACATCATGATAGCTAAATATATTCATATTATTTAAATCACTAGATTTTATAGGCAACCCATTTAAAGCTTTGTTATTAGAAGCAACTTGTCCATAAGAATAAGAAGTAATACCTAATTTTATACCGTCTACATCTTGGATTAAAAAGTTATCACTATCTGAATTTTTTTTTGTGCCTACTGTTTTTAAATTTTTAGACTTTAAAACATCTAGCGTTCTATAAACAGAATCAGAACCTCTATCATAAGCATGATTATTAATTGTAGATACTATATCAAAACCACTATTTTTAATGGAATCTGCTAATTCATCAGGAGAATTAAATCTAGGAAAAGATGAATAACCAGCATCACTACCTGCTAAAGTGGTTTCTAGATTTGCAATGGCTAAATTAGAACTAGATATATATGGTTTTATATATTTAAAATTATTATCGAAATTATATGTTTTATTTTTTGAATTAAACTGAGCTTTTAACTGATCGTCATGGACCATTATATCTCCAACAGCTGAAAGGGTTATATTTATATTATTTTTAGAGTTTGTTACTGGATTTTCATTTTTATTGGAATTATCATAACTGCTCTTGAAAATAGTATTAAATATAAAAACACTTGTAAAAATTAAAGCTAAAACAATTGTTAAAACAATGGTGCATAGTAATATTACTTTACTTCGTCTATACTTTAATCTTTTTTTCTTTAATGTACGTTTCATAAGACCCCCAAAATTTTGATTAATATATATCCATCATAATCCTTGAAAAACTAATTAGCAACAAATAAAAAGTTACATTTAAAAAGTTGTATACTAAATGAAAGTAATGACAATAATCTAGAAAAATTTAAAATAAGGATAATTTATATGAATAATATAGAAAAAGGTAACTTGGGTGAGGAAATTGCAACTAAATATTTAAGAAGTATGGGTGCTTATATTATAGAAAATAACTATAAAATAAAATGTGGAGAAGTAGATATAATAGCCTCATTAAATAATGAAGTTATATTTGTGGAAGTTAAGGCTAGAAGTAATACTAATTTTGGTTATCCAGCTGAGGCTGTCAATTATAAAAAAAGACTTAAAATAATCAATGTTGCTAAATATTATATATTGAAAAATAAACTAGATCAGATGCCTATAAGGTTTGATGTTATAGAAGTATATTTAAAGGACAATCATATAAATCATATTGAAAATGCTTTTTAAAATAATTAATTATATTTAAAAGAGGTAAATAGATGTTAAGTATTATAAAATCAAGTACTTTAATTGGTATAGAAGGAATGTTAGTAAAAGTAGAAGTAGATATAACCAATGGAATTCCAAGTTTTAATATAGTTGGATTAGCGGGAGTATCCATAAAGGAATCAAGAGAGCGAGTAAAATCAGCTATATTAAATAGTGCATTTAAATTCCCAAACTCCAGAATTGTAGTTAATTTATCTCCAGCAGATATGAAAAAAGAAGGTGCATATTTTGATTTACCAATAGCTATAGGAATATTAAGGAATTTAATAAAAGAAAATGATGAATTTTTAGATGAAAGTATGTTTATAGGAGAGCTTTCACTCGATGGAAGGCTTAGAAAAGTAAAAGGTGTTTTATCTTTGGTTATAAATGCTAAAAATAAGGGAATAAAAAGAGTATTCTTACCTAAGGAAAATGAAAAAGAAGCTTTATTTATAAGTGATATAGATATAATTCCAATTGAAAACTTATGTGAATGCATAAGCTTTATGAATAAGGAAATAGATATAAATATAAGTAAAAGAGAAATTATTCATAACAAAGAAATATACGATGAAGATTTTTCGGATATAAAAGGAAACTATTTTGTAAAAAGAGGTGTTGAAATAGCAGCCGCAGGAAATCATAATTTTTTAATGATAGGACCTCCAGGATCAGGGAAAACAATGATTGCAAAAAGAATAAGAACTATACTTCCTAACATAAATGAAGAGGAAATTTTAGAAATAAGTAAGATATACAGTGCATCGGGGCTTATAAAAAACAATGAAGGAATTATAAGTTCAAGACCTTTTAGATCTCCACATCACACAGCGACAAAACAAGCTTTAATAGGTGGAGGAATTGATGCTAGACCAGGAGAAGTAGTACTTGCTCATAAGGGAATATTATTTTTAGATGAAATAGCAGAATTTGATAAAAAGATATTAGAAACATTAAGACAGCCAATTGAAGATAAATATATAAATATATCTAGAGTTAAAATGAACTTAAAATATCCATGCAATACGATGTTTATAGGAGCTATGAATCCATGTCCATGTGGGTTTTACATGTCTGATAAAGAATGTAAATGTAGGATGAACGAAGTTAACAGGTATTTAAATAAAATATCAGGGCCATTATTAGATAGGTTTGATATGTTTATAGAAGTAAACTCTATATCTTTTGAGGAGTTTAACAACCATAAAGTAGAAGAAAAATCAAAAGATATAAAATTAAGAGTTAATAATGCTAGAAGAATTCAGAAAAATAGATTTAAAAATGAAAATATAGAATTTAATAATGAAATAAGTTCTTCTAAATTAAATTTATACTGTGTATTAACTGATGATGCTAATGGTATGTTAAAAACAATATATAATAAATTTAACTTAGGAAATAGAAGTTATACTAAATTAATAAAAACAGCTAGAACTATTGCGGATTTAGATGATAGAGAACTTATAGAAGAAAGTCATATTCTAGAAGCTTTTTCTTTTAGAAAAGCTTATTACAATTATTTTATGGCTGAATAAATATATTTTGATGTGGAGGTGAAATATGGATAAAAGAGATATATACTTATGGCTATTATCTCTAGGAGGTATAGGAAATAAAACAATAGAAAAAATAGAAAATAGTGTAGAAAAAATAGAAGACTTAATAGATTATCCAGATAAAGATATACTTAAAATAGAAAATTTAAATTTAAATATAAAACAGAATATAGTAAAATATAAAAGTCGCTCTTATATAGATGATATAAAAAACAAATTGTATAAATATAATGTTGGATATATAAGCAAATCAGATGACTTATATCCATATGAATTAAAGCATATTTATAATGCTCCAAGTATACTTTTTTACAAAGGAGATATAACTCAACTTAAAAGCAACTTATCATTAGCTATGGTTGGATCAAGAAAGCCTACGTCTTATGGCATATGGTGTGCTCAAAATATAAGTGAAAAATTATCAAACTGTGGTATAAATATTATTAGTGGGATGGCAATGGGCATTGATGAACATTCCCATAAAGGATGTTTAAGAGGAAATTCAAAAACTATAGCTGTGTTAGGATCAGGGGTTGAAAATCCTCTACCAAAGAGTAATATGAAACTAGCTGAGCATATTTTAGAAGATGGAGGACTTTTAATATCAGAGTACAATGTAGAATATCCTGTTTCAGCTGCTAATTATCCAGCGAGAAATAGAATAATAAGTGGTCTGAGTGAAGGAGTTATAGTTGTTGAAGCTGCTAAAAAAAGTGGAGCACTCATAACTGTTGATTTTGCACTTGAACAAGGAAAGAATGTTTTTGCAATACCAGGAAATATTAATTCAGATATGAGCAAGGGTTGTCATAGAATAATAAAAGAAGGTGCTAAATTAGTTGATGATATTGAAGATATAATAAATGAATATAATTTAAAAAAATTTGATGAAATATCGGATAATAGTGCAAATAAGCCATTAAAAGGTATTCAACAAAGTATTTTTGATATTATAAAAGAAAAAGGAAGCTTGCATATAGATAAGATTTGTGATTATACTAATATGAATATACAAGATATAAATTGCATTTTAAATCTTCTTGAAATAGAAGGAATGGTTGTAGAAATGCGAAATAAGATATATAGTGTAAAATAGAATTAAAAAATTGTGGGGGTGTGGTTAAATGGCAAAAAACTTAGTCATCGTTGAGTCGCCTGCAAAAGCTAAAACCATAGAGAAATTTTTAGGAAAAAGTCATTATACAGTAAAAGCATCAGTAGGACACATAAGAGATTTACCTAAAAGTAAATTAGGAGTAGATATAGAAGATAATTTCGAACCTCAATATATAAATATCAGAGGTAAAGGGGACGTAATAAAGGAATTAAAAAAAGAGGCAAAAAAATCAAAAAAAGTCTTTTTGGCAACTGACCCCGATAGAGAAGGTGAAGCTATATCTTGGCACTTAGCGCATATATTAGCGTTAGAAGATACTGAAAACTGTAGAATAGAATTTAATGAAATAACTAAAGATGCTATAAAAAAGGCTATAAAAAATCCTAGAAATATTGACTTAGATTTAGTAGATGCACAACAGGCAAGACGTGTTTTAGATAGATTATTAGGGTATCAAATAAGTCCAATACTTTGGCAAAAAGTAAGAAAAGGACTTAGTGCAGGTAGAGTTCAATCTGTTACTACAAAATTAATTTGTGATAGAGAGAAAGAAATAGAAGCATTTATACCTAAAGAGTACTGGACTATAGATTTAGAAGCAAAGACAAAAGAAGGAGAACCTTTGACTTTAAAATTCTATGGTGAAGATAATAAAAAAGTAGAACTAGAAAATGAAACACAAGTAAATGAAATATTAGACAGAATTAAAGATGAAGATTTAGTTGTAAAAAACATAGAGTCTAAATCAAGAAGAAAATCAGCTCCTAAGCCATTTACAACAAGTATGCTTCAACAAGAAGCTGCAAATAAACTTGGCTTTACAACTAAAAAAACTATGATGATTGCACAAGAATTATATGAAGGTATAGATATTGACGGTGAAGGAACTGTCGGTTTAATTTCATACATAAGAACAGATTCAAAGAGAATATCAGAAGAAGCTAAAGAAAAAGCTAAAGAATTTATAGTTGAAGAATATAGTCAAGAATACTATAAATTTGAAGATAAGAAAAAACCTAAAACTGAATCTAAAAAAGTTCAAGATGCTCATGAAGCAATAAGACCTACATCTGTAGATAGAGTTCCAAGTAAAATAAAATCATCCCTAAGTAAAGATCAATTTAAATTATATGACATGATATGGAGAAGATTTGTAGCAAGTCAAATGGAAGATTCAGTGTTCGATACTTTAAACTTAACTTGCAAGGTTGATAATGTTATATTTAAAGCTACTGGATCAAAAATGAAATTTGATGGATATACTAAAGTATATAATTTTACAGATAGAGAAGATAAAATATTACCACATGTATGTGAAGAAGATAAATTAATTACTGAGGATGTAGAATCTAATCAGCATTTTACACAACCTCCAGCAAGATACACTGAAGCTAGTTTAGTAAAAACTTTAGAGGAACTTGGAATAGGTAGACCGTCTACTTACGCTCCAACTATAGCTACTATACTTAATAGAGAATATGTTGAAAAAAATGCCCAGAGTTTATGTCCAACAGAATTAGGTAAAATAGTTACTACTATATTAGAAGATAATTTCCAAAAGTTTGTTGATGTTGACTTTACTGCAGATATGGAAAATATGCTAGATGGAGTAGAAGAAGGTAATATAGCTTGGAAAGAAGTTGTAGCTGATGTATATGCACCATTAAAAGAAGCTATAGAAGTAGCTATTGAAAATATTGAAAAAGTAAATATGGATGAAGATACTGACGAAATATGTGAGACTTGCGGTTCTAATATGGTTATAAAATATGGTAGATTTGGTAAATTTATAGCTTGTAAGAATTATCCAGAATGTAAAACAACTAAGCCACTAGTTAATAAGATCGGTGTGAAATGTCCAAAATGTAGCAAAGGCGATATAATACTTAGAAAATCTAAAAGAGGCAAGGCTTTTTATGGATGTTCTAATTACCCTGAATGTGATTTTGTATCATGGAATAAACCAACAGGCGAGTTATGTAGTGAGTGTAATTCGTATTTAGTAGAGAAGATAACTAAGTCTGAAACCAAGGTGATTTGCTCTAATAAAGAGTGTAAAAAGGAAAAAGATTTAGAAAATAATGATAAAAGCAATGAATAATGCAAATAATGTGTCGAAATACGCTTAATAGTATTGAAAAAGATTTAAAATTATGATAATATGACAATTGCTAAAGCAAGAACGTTAACAATAATATAAATGTATTAAGGGTTATAAATTGGCCAAACTTCATGAGGAGATGATTAATAGATGGCAAGTCAAATGCTAGAGAAAACAAGAAAAATAAACAAAACACTACAAACTAGTGGTGGTAGCAGTGTATCTTTTAGTTTGTTAGCTGAAGCATTAGGTGAAGTTTTAGATTCAAATGCATATGTAGTAAGTACAAAAGGGAAAATATTAGGAGTATATCTTAACGTTGAAAAGGATAGCTCAGTTATAGAAGATGAAGAAACGCACAAGAAAATGTTTCCTGAAACATATGTAAAGAGTTTATTAAAAGTAAGCGAAACTAGAGAAAACTTAACAGGAGAAACAATGGTTGAGTTATTCCCATATGAGGGAGAAAGACAAAATAAATACTTAACTATAGTTCCTATATTATCTAGTGGACAAAGATTAGGGACACTAATACTTTCAAGATACGATGAAGAGTTTACAGATGATGATTTAGTAATTGGAGAATATAGTGCTACAGTTATAGGTCTTGAAATATTAAGATCTATGGGAGAGCAACTAGAAGAAGAAATGAGAAAAACAGCTGTAGTTAAAATGGCTATAGGAACGTTATCTTATTCAGAACTAGAAGCTGTAGAGCATATATTTGAAGAATTAAACGGAAAAGAAGGACTACTTGTTGCTAGTAAAATAGCTGATAGAGTAGGTATAACTAGATCTGTTATAGTAAATGCACTTAGAAAATTCGAAAGTGCAGGAGTTATAGAATCAAGATCATTAGGTATGAAAGGTACGCATATAAAAGTACTTAATGACAAATTAATAGAAGAATTAGATAAATTAAAATCTAATTAATTTTTAAAAATAAGACATCCATATTAATGGATGTCTTATTTTTTGGAATTAAATCGTATAAACCTTAATATGTATAAGTATAGATATTTTTAGGGGGGATAAGATGGGCAAGTCAATGGTGGCTGAACACGCTATTTGGCCTAAAGAAGAAGATATAATATTTAGCTTATCAGAAAGAGCACAAATAGATGAAAAACTATGTGGGATAGAAAATATAATAAATGCGACTATAGGTGCACTTGTAGATGATAAAGGAAAGCTTATAACATTAAAATCGGTATATGATGAGTATAAAAATTTGGACAATGAGTTAATAGCTCCGTATGCACAAATAGCAGGACAAAAAAATTATATAGAGGCTGTAAAAAAAGCATGTTTTAAAGATTATATGCCAAATGGAAATATAAGGGTAGTAGCATCACCAGGAGGGACTGGCTCCATAAAAATGGCTATTTTTAATTATACAAATGAAAACGAATCTATATTAGTACCAAATTGGTATTGGGGACCGTATAAAGTAATAGCAGAAGAAATAAATAGAAATATTATAAATTATGAGTTGTTTGACGAAGAGGGCAACTTTAATTTTAATTCATTTAAAAATCAATTCTTAAACTTATCAAATAATCAAAATAGAGTTTTTACAATATTTAACACTCCAGCACACAATCCTACAGGATACACTGTAACTGATAAAGAATGGGATGAAATACTAGGACTTTGCAAAAATACATCTTTGCAACATGAAAAAAATATAGTTTTATTTATAGATATAGCATATATAGACTTTTCAGGAAAAAATGGAAATGACACAAGAAAGTTCTTTAAAAAATTTTCCGATTTACCTGAAAATGTATTAATAATAATTGGTTATAGCATGTCAAAAGGATATACAGCTTATGGAATGAGAAGTGGAGCTTGTATATGTATATCATCAAATAAAGATATATCTGATGAATTTTACTATTCATGCTCACATTCAGCTAGAGCAAACTGGTCAAATTGTAATAGAGGAGCTATGGAACTTTTATCAACAATAATAAATGATGAAGAAAAATTGGAAAAATATGAAGAAGAAAGAAATAACTATAAGAGCTTATTAAAAGAAAGAGCTAAAAGTTTTGTACAGGAAGCTAAGGATATAAATCTTGAAATACTTCCTTATAGAGATGGTTTCTTTATAAGTATACCTTGTGAAAATCCAATTGATGTATGTGAAAAAGCTATAGAAAGCAAGTTATATATGATACCTCTTAAGATGGGGGTAAGATTTGCTGTATGTGCTGTAAGTAAAGAAAAATGTAAAAGGGCACCTAGAATAATAAAAGAAGCTATAGATTTTGTAAGTAAAAACTAAATTTTATATAAAATTATATAGATTAAATAGGGGGATAAAAGAATGAAAGTATTAATGACTGGTAATGAAGCTATAGCTCGTGGAGCGTACGAAGCTGGAGTTAAGTATGCATCAGCATATCCAGGAACTCCAAGTACTGAAATTTTAGAAAATGTAGCTACATATAAAGAAAGTATCTTAGCAGAGTGGGCACCTAATGAAAAAGTAGCACTAGAGGCTAGTATAGGTGGATCTATAGCAGGGGCTAGGACACTTTGTTGTATGAAGCATGTAGGGGTAAATGTAGCAGCTGATCCATTATTTACATTTGCATATACAGGAGTAAATGGAGGTATGATATTAATTTCAGCAGATGAACCAGGAATGCATTCATCTCAAAATGAACAAGACAATAGAAATTATGCTAAATTTGCTAAAATAGCTTTATTTGAGCCATCAACAAGCCAAGAAGCTAAGGATATGATTAAAGAAGCTTACAAAATAAGTGAAGAATATGATACTCCAGTTTTATATAGAGTAACAACTAGATTATGTCACTCTAAAGGAATAGTTAAATGTAGTGATAGAGAAGAAGTGGGTACGAAGGAATACATAAAAGATGTTAAAAAAAGAGTTACAGTACCAGCGCATGCAAAAAATTTAAGAATAAAAGTAGAAGACAGATTAAATAAATTAAGTGAGTATTCAAATACTACAGAATTAAATTTTATAGAAGCAAATAGTGAGGAAATAGGAATAATAGCAAGTGGAGTTTGTTATACATATGCAAAAGAAGTATTTCAGGACAAGGTTTCATACTTAAAGCTTGGATTTACAAACCCAATGCCAGATAAGAAGATAAAAGAATTTGCTAGTAAAGTTAAGAAAGTATATGTAATAGAAGAAAATGATAAATTCATAGAAGATCAAGTTAAAGCTATGGGAATAGATGTTATAGGAAAAGACATATTTCCATATAGTGGAGAAATGACTCCTGATATTATAAGAAAAATTATGTTAAATGAAAATATAGAAACTATAAATTATAATGAAGATTTAGTAGTGGGAAGACCACCAACATTATGCTCAGGATGTCCACATAGAGGTTTTTTCTATGAAATAGGAAAAAGAAAAAATGTAATGATATCAGGGGATATAGGTTGCTATTCACTTGGGTTTGCAAGTCCATATGATGCACTAGATTCTATTGTATGCATGGGAGCTAGCTTAAGTGTAGGACATGGAGCACAACAAGTATTTAATATGAAAGAAGATAATAAAATGAGAGTAGTTGGAGTTTTAGGAGACTCTACATTTTTCCATACAGGAATAAATTCTCTTATAGATATAGCTTATAACAAAAGCAATACTATATCTGTGATATTAGATAATAGAATAACAGGAATGACAGGCCATCAGCAAAACCCAGGTACAGGATACACACTACAAGGTAAGGAAGTTAAAGAACTTAATATAGAAAAATTGGTGTTAGCTTGTGGTATTGAACATGTGAAAATTATAAATCCAAATAACTTAGAAGAAGTGAAACAAACTATAGATTGGGCATTAGCTCTTGAAGAGCCTTCAGTAATAATAACTAGATGGCCTTGTGTACTTAAAAAATTATCAAAAGAAGATAAAGAAGAATTCAAAGGAGTATTTAAAGAAAAATGTAATGTAGATAAAGAGTTATGTATAGGTTGTAAGCTATGTATAAAGTCTGGATGTCCATCAGTATCTTTTGACAAAAAAATTAGTAAAGCATGTATAGATAAAACTAGTTGTGTAGGTTGTCAAGTTTGTTTACAAATGTGTCCAAAACAAGCTATATATAAGGAGGAAAAATAAAATGATAAAGAGTATACTTTTAGTTGGAGTTGGAGGACAAGGTACTATACTAGCTAGTAAACTTTTAACAATAGGACTTATGCAAGCGGGATATGATGTTAAGATGAGTGAAATACATGGAATGAGTCAAAGAGGAGGATCTGTGTCTTCTCAAGTTAGATATGGGGAAGAAGTTTACTCGCCTGTTATAGAAATAGGTGGTGCTGATATATTAGTTTCATTTGAAAAAATGGAAGCTTTGAGATGGGTGAAATATTTAAAACCTAATGGGAAAATAATATCTAATAATTTTAAGATAAATTCTATGCCAATAATTACAGGAAAAGCGGAGTACTTGGAAAATGAAATAGATGAAGAATTAAAGAAAATTGGAACTAAGTTAATAGATGCATCAGAAAGTGCGATGAAATTAGGAAATTCTAAAACTATGAATATAATACTTCTTGGAAGTTTAGTTAAATCTATGAACCTTGAACATATTGACTGGAATAAAATTATAAGTGATAATGTAAAAAAGGAGTTTATAGACATAAATATAGAAGCGTTTAAGGTAGGAATGAATTTAGTAAAAGGGGAGTAGCTTATGGGGTATAAAGTATTAGCAATAAATCCAGGTTCAACATCTACTAAAATTGCAGTATATGAAGATGAAAAAATGCTTTTCTCAAAAAGTATAGATCACAGCACGAGTGAATTAGAGATGTATAAAAATATAAGTGATCAGTTTGTAATGAGAAAAGAAAAGATTTTAAATGTTCTAGAGGAAAACGATTTTACAATGTGCGATTTAAACATTGTGGTAGGTAGAGGTGGAATATTGCCTCCAGTAAAATCGGGAGCATATCTAGTTAATGAAGCTATGGTAGATAGATTGAAAAATAGGCCAATTGTAGAACATGCATCAAATTTAGGTGCACTCATAGCTTATGAAATTGCTAAGAAATTAGGAATAAATGCATACATATATGATAGTGTGGCAGTTGATGAGTTAAATGATGTAGCTAGAGTTTTAGGATTTGCTGAAGTGGAAAGAACTTGTTTAAGCCATGCGCTTAATTCAAGAGCTATGGCTATTAAATTTGCAAAAGATAATAATAATGATTATAAAGATATGAACTTAATAGTTGCACATTTAGGTGGAGGAATAACTATAGCAGCACATGAAAAAGGTAAAATGGTAGATGTAGTTTCTGATGATGAAGGACCATTTTCACCAGAAAGATGTGGAAAGATACCTGTAAAAAAAGTTGTTGATATGTGTTACAGTGGAAAATACACTCATAAAGAAATGTTAAAGAAAATTAGGGGTAAAGGTGGAATTATAGCTCATTTAAACACGGTAGATATTAGAGAAGTAGAATCTATGATTGAAAATAATAATGAAAAAGCTAAATTAATATATGATGCGCTTATATATCAAGTTGCTAAAGGAATAGGTGAATTAGCTACAGTTTTAGAAGGAAATGTAGATGCTATAATATTAACTGGTGGAATAGCTTACTCTAAAAAATTAACTAAAGCTTTAAGTGATAAAGTTAAATTTATAGCTCCTGTAAATATTTTAAGTGGAGAAAATGAATTAGAGGCACTTTCATATGGGGCACTTAGAATATTAAAAGGTGAAGAGAAGTATAGAGAATATGAAGAGTTAGTTGAAGTTTTAAATTGAAATTGAACCATTTGAATTTTCACATAAAAAAGACTGTCTAAATATATAGACAGTCTTTTTTGAGAAATTGATGAATAATTACTTAGTTACAAATGTTTCACAAGATGCATCTTGCATATTTATTTGAACTGATTCGGCTTTACAACATCCGCTATTATTGTGCTTACAAGTAGAAGCTGCACATGATATAGAGTTTGTTTTAGCGCAAGTACATTCTCCAGCACAGTTTGTAAATGAACTTGATGATTTATCTTGATAAGTTCCACAATTTGTTTGAGAAGTAGTATTAGCACGAGCTCCTTTTACTTGTATTCCTGATGCATAACATCCACCACTATTGTTATAAGCACAAGTAGAAGCTGAACAATTTATCGGATTTGACATATCAAATACCTCCTAAAATAATAAACTCGTAGTTATATAACTACGAGTTTATTATTTGTTTATTTATAAAAATTATTAGTATTATATAAAATTTACTTATTTAAACAATTTTGACAAAGTACATTAACATCATCATAAGTTTCTCTTCCAAAAGTATCGTTTATATGATAAACCTCTAAATTATCAATACAACCGCATTTTGAACATTCATTTTCAAAATGATTAAGTGCTTTTTCTTTAAAAACTTTCCAATGTAGAGATTTTAAATAAGTAGAGTAATTTACTTTAAGTGTACTTTCTAAAAAATTAACATATAAATTATCTAAGTCTATATTATCAAATCTTGCATTTTCTGGGTCAAAGCTTTCACAAGTAATTTCACCTAAAGGAGCTGTATCTAAAATTACACATTTTATATCATAAGTAAAATCTTTATTAGGGCCTTCTAAGGAAAGATGCTTGCAGTCGGAACAAGATTTTTTCGGTAGTTTTGCTTCTAAAGCTTTTATCTTAGCATTCATAAATATTACCCTCCAATAATGGTTATTTGTACAAGTATATTATTTAAATTATATATTTATGATAAAAATTTATTTAGAAATTACTTTGGATTCAAAAGGATAAACAATACAAAGAAGGAAGTAGTTAGTATGTTGTAAAAATATAGCTAGGGAGATTGTTATGAAAGTTAATAATTTAAATGAATTAAGATCAAGTACAATTACTAATGTCCAAAAAAAATTAATTCAAGTTTATGATAGAGAAGAAATTAATTTAAATATACTAAATGAACATATGGAATTTATTAATGATAAAAATATAAGCGTAGTAAAAAGTTTGAATTTAAAATACATAAAATTTAGAAACGTTGATTTTGGAGATATTGAATTTAAAAATTGCAGTTTTGAAAATAGTATTTTTATAAACTGTAAATTTAAAAGTGTAAGTTTTTCAGATTGCAACCTACAAAATACAATGTTTAAAGATTTAAATGCTAATAAATTTATTATTGAAAACAGTGGATTAAAGAAAAGCATATTATCTAATTGTATTATAGAAAATATGATTATTAGGGATTGCGACCTAAAATCCTTTAAGTTAATAGAATCTAGTATTTATAATTTTGAATTTGATGATAGATTATTAACAAAATTTGATGAATATACTTTCTTTGATAAATTGAAAATTGAAGATAAAGAAAAATGCTATAAGTTTTATAAAACCATAGCTTATAAATTTCAACAAAATAATTTACTGCATCATTATGGAGAGTATTTTTATATGTATAAGAATACAGAAAGAAAAACTTTAACTGGAATAAATAAATTTAAATCAATTTCATTGTGGTTAATATGTGGCTATGGAGAAAGACCTACTTATGCACTTATAACTTCATTAGAGATAATACTTATATTTACTATACTTTATATGATTTTTGGACTTAATTTGCAAAATGAAATTATATCTTGTAAAGAACTATATACAGGTGATAAGCATTTTGTATTAATATTTAATTACTTTATTAGATCATTTCATTTTAGCATAGTTACATTTACAACTGTTGGATATGGAGATATAACTCCAATTGGATATAGTATTTTATTATCTGGAATAGAAATGTTTTTGGGTGTGACTATGGTTGGTATTTGGACGGCTACATTAGCTAGAAAAATAAATAGATAATATATATAGAATATATCTATACTTACATAAAAAAGTATAGATATATTCTATTGTACATTTATGGAAAAATTTAGGTATAATTGAAATGAGCAAAAAGGGGAAAAAGTATGAAAATTAAATAAAATAGTCGAAAAAGAAGAAATCATTTTAAGGAGGGAAAAATGTCAAAAATATTAGTAGAATTTATAAACACATGACCTACTTGCGATGAGCATGGAATGCTGATTAAAAAAATTGGGGAGAAGTACAAAGATAAAATAGATGTTAAATTATATCAAGCAGGAAAAGATTTTTCTTATATAAAAAAATACGGAATTATAACTAAGGGGACTTTAATTATAAATCAAAGAAAAAAATATGATAGATTATCAAAAGATGTTATAGAAAAAGCAATCATTGAAGCTATAAATGATTAGGGGAGACAAAAATGTATATTATAGAATTTTTTAAAGACGTATTATTTTCATCCATAAGCATATTAAATGGAGCATCAGGGTGGCTAGTAATAAGTTTTGTAATCGCAGGTCTACTACACAATCTAATAAGTCCAGAAAAATTTCAAAAATCTCTAGGAAATACAAAAATATCATCTTTATTAAAAAGTACAATTTCAGGAATGTTACTTCCAATATGTAGTTGTGGAGTAATACCAATAGGCATTAGCATGTATTACTCAGGTGCATATTTAGGACCAGTTCTTGCATTTATGACATCAACACCTATAATTAATCCTATTGCAGTTGTTTTAAGCTTAGGATTGTTAGGACCAGATATCACAATTATATATGTTATATCGGGATTTGTTGTGCCTTTAATAGTTGGAATATTAGGTAATAAACTAGGAAAAAGTGAACTATGTGTTAAACAAGATGAAGAAATAGCTATAGAATTAGAAGAAGAAGAGTTAACTTTTACCCAAAAAGTAGTTGAAGGTCTTAAGTGGTCTTTTTCAGAATTAGCACTTACAATTAGTAAATATGTAGTTATTGGTATGCTAGTTGCAGGATTTATAACAACGGTGTTTCCAAGTAGTATAATTCAAAAATATTTAGGGAATCCAGGAGTTCTATCCCTTGGAAGTATAGCGGTTCTTGCATGCGTAATGTATGTTTGTGCAGTTGGACACATACCATTTATTGCAGCATTAGTTGCAAGTGGAGCATCTCCAGGTGTAGCTATAACATTCTTGATTGCAGGTGCGGCTACTAATTTACCAGAGCTTATAAGTATGTATAATGTAATAGGTAAAAGAACAGTTGCAATATACTCAATAACACTTACAACATCTGCACTGGTTATAGGATATATAACAAATAAACTTTTAATAGGAAAAGCTCCAAATTTAAATATGAGCTACACTCAAGATTCTATAAATATAGCTAATACTATAATGTTAGATATACCTGATACTATGAAATACTTATGTTCATTTATAATATTTATTTTCTTTATAAAAGCTATATTGCCTAATTTAAGAAAGGTTGTTAAAAATGAAGCGTAAAAAGATATTAATAATAATCGGTGTGATTGTAGTTTTTTTTGGAATTGGAATATATAGTGCAGAAAAAAAGAAACAAACAAGCAGTTTACCAAAAGTTAATGAAAAATATTTAGATTATTTCAAACAAAATGCAAAATATGAAAATATAATTACCTATACTGAAAGAGATATAAATAATGACAAAATAAATGATTTATTAGTTGTTTATAAAAAAGATAATAGATACAACGAAATGGTAGGAATTATAAGTGATAAAGATAAAATTTATATGACTAAACCTATATTAGCACCTCAAGAAGATGTGCTAATAGAATTTAAAAATATAGATGATAAAGATGAAGTAGAGTTAGTATTGTCTGGGTCTAAAAATGGAAATGTGGGATATGCAATATATCGATTAGAAGGAAATAAGTTTGTTGACTTGTTTGGAGAAGGCATGAACTCATGTTGCTAATAAAATAGAAATCATAATGGGGAGGATTTAAATGAAAATATCAAAGAAGGTACAAGCGTTAGTGTTAATAGGAGCAATAAGTACAACTGTTTTAACAGGATGTGGGAGCAAGGAAAGTAAACAAGAAACAGCTACAAAAGGGGATTCAGATTACGCTATAAAATTAGGATATTATAATTGTGATCATATGACAGCAGCACCAGTAGCAGTTGATGCTGGAATATATAAAGATTTAGGTTTAAATGTAGAAGCTGTTGGAAATGGTAAAGTTCCAGAAGCTATGGCGGCAGGTCAAATGGATGCAGGTTATATTGGAACAAAAGGATTAGTTGGAGCTATACCAAAAGGGTCACCAATAGTTGTAGCTGCAAATAATCATACAGGAGGATCAGAATATTTAGTTGTATCAAATGATATTAAAGATCCTAAAGATTTAATAGGTAAAAAGATAGCATCTGATCCAGATGGAGATTTACTATGGACGACAGATTATGGACCAGAAACAGGACTTCCAGTAGATTCATCTAAATATGAAGTTGTGAATATGGATTCTAGTAAAGATGCATATTTAGCATTAAAAACTGGCCAAATAAAAGCTTTCAGTACATGTGACCCATGGGGTTCTCTTGCAGAAAAAGAAGGAGTTGGTAAAATAATTGCATCAACTCAATATAAGCAAAAAAATACAGGTAAAGATTATAACTGTTGTTCATTCTCATTAAATACAAACTTTGTAAAAGAGCATCCAGACTTAGCTAAGAAAATGGTTTTAGCTCATACAAAAGCTATAGAATATATATATACTAATCCAGTTCAAGCAGCTAAAATATTTGCTAAAAACTATAATGTAGATGAAGAAGTTGCATTAATGACTATATACAAAAAGACTGTAGGAGAAGGCAGAACTCTTACATGGAAAATAGATGGTAAAGAATATCAAAATAACTTAGATATGTATAAAGAAAATAAAGCTTTAGAAGAAATACCTGAGTACAATAAAGTTGTAAATGATGAACTTTTAAAATCTTGTGGAGCTGATGATTTTGATACATTTATAAAAGAAAAAGTAAATCCAGTATTCCCAGAAGGTATGAGCTACCAAGATTGGAAAGCAAAGGCAATGGAGATAGATGGACAAAAGTAAGAATATATTAATTGGGATAATAATAATAGCAGGAAGTTTATGTATATTATTTTTTAATCCAAATGATGAAAAAATAGATGGAAATATAAGGATAGGGGTATCTGATGATACCTCTGGCTTTGTAATTAACTATATGATAAATCAAAATTATTTTTCAGATGTAGATGTTGAGAATTTATTAGAACCATATGCTATAAATGATTGCTGAGCAAGTACCATGCAATGGGCTCTGAGTTCAGACCAAATAGATATGGCTATAATTTGTAAAGAAGCTGCAGATAAGTTTATTAAGTATGATGAAAAATTTGAAATAATAGATACGGTAGTTCAAAATTCAGATGTATTTTTATTAAAAAAAGACAATCCAACAAAAATAGGATTTACACAAAATAGAAATTACCAACTAGACTTAATAAAACAATATTATAAAAATTCAAAAGCAATACCTTTTATAAGTGGAGGATTAGCTTATGCCCTAGAAAGCGATAAAGTTGATGGAATTGTAGTAGATGCTATAAAGTCACTTAGTTTAGAAGGTACTAAACTTTCAACATCAGTAAATAGTGATTATGATACTTATGTTTTAGTAGTTAACAAAGAATTTAAAAATAGTAAACTTTATGAACAATTTATAAAGCTTTATAACAAAAGTGTTGTAAGTTTAAAAAATAAAGAAGTTTTTAAAGCTGAATTAGAAAATTATACAAATAAAAAAATATCAGATAAAGATTTGGGGGAATTTGAAAAGTGGAAGTTAAAGTTTCTGCAAATACAAAAATAAAAGATAGAAAAATAAATAGAAAATTATTAGATGTGTTTTATAAAATAATAGTATTTGCACTTATAATTGGAATATGGCAAATAAGTGCTCAGAAAATAGGTAGTTCCTTATTATTACCAATGCCTATAGATGTATTTAGAGAATTTATAACTTGTATAACAGATCCAGAAATAGTAAAAAACATATTAATAACATTACAAAGAGTATTAAAAGGTTTTATGTATGCTATGTTATTTGGATTGCCACTAGGATTAATAATGGGATTCTCATCTACATTTGAAAAACTATTTTCACCAGCAGTAGATTCAGCAAGACAAGTACCTATAATGGCATGGGTACCACTTACAATAGTTTGGTTTGGTATAGGTGATGGGCCAACTATATTTTTAATAGCATTTGCAGGAGTATTTCCTATAATACTTAACACTATACAAGGGGTTAGATCTATATCGAAAGATTACTACAATGCAGCAAAGAGTATGGGAGCATCTCCATTTACAATATTTACAAATGTAATGCTACCAGCAGCGCTACCAGATATTTTAACAGGAGCTAGACTTGCAATAAGTACAGGTTGGATGTCTGTAATTTGAGCCGAGTTTATAGCAACGAGTGCCGGTCTTGGTTACTCAATGGTACAAGCTCAAACAATGATGAACACAGAACTTTTGATAGGGCTTATGATATTTGCAGCATTAATAGGATTTATTATAGATAGAATATTAAAATTTATAAATAAAAGCCTTTGTAAATGGAGGTTTGATAACTAATGAAGCTTAGAATAGAAAATGTGAATAAAACATTTATAAATAACAAAGAAGAAAATAAAGTTTTAGAAAATATAAACTTAGATATAAATGAAGGAGAATTTGTATCACTACTTGGACCATCTGGTTGTGGGAAGACAACATTACTTACTATAATAGGTGGGTTTCAATCATGTGAAGAAGGGCGAGTTTTATTAAATAACAAAGTTGTAAACAAGCCCGGAATTGATAGAGCTTTTGTATTTCAAAACTATGCACTTTTTCCTTGGAAAACAGTTAAATCTAATGTAGAGTTTCCCATGAAACAACAAAAACTACCAAAGGATGAAAGAGAAAAAAAACTAAAAGAGCTATTTGAAATATCTGATTTAAAAGGAAAAGAAAAGATGTATCCACATCAATTATCAGGGGGTATGAAGCAAAGAGTTGCAGTAATACGAGCATTAGCTTGTAACCCAGAAGTTCTTTTAATGGATGAACCATTAGGTGCTGTTGATTTTCAGATGAGACAAAATCTTCAAGAAGAACTTGAAAGTATATGGATAAAAAATAAAATAACAGCAATAATGGTTACTCATGATGTAGATGAAGCAGTTTATATGAGCGATAGAGTTGTAGTTATGTCTAGAGATAAAGGGCGTATATTAGAAGATTTAAAAATAGATTTAGATAGACCTAGAGATAGAGATAGTGATGAGTATTTAGAATATAAAAATAGATTAACTAGAAAATTATCAGCATGTTATGGAGTATAAGGGAGATATAAATGAAAATAAATAAATATAGAAGTTTAAGTAAAATTCAAAAAAATATTAGAGTGTCGATAATGGATATGATAATAGAGATGAAAAGACCTGTAAGATTAGATGAAGTAGTTGTATGGGTAAAAGATAAGCTGAATTTAGAAAAAGATATTATAAATGAAAGTTTAAACTTATTTGTATCTAAAAATATAATGGTTGTAGATGATGATAAATATATAAATTTTATATATCCAGTATCAGCACATAAAACAATGCATAAAGTTACTTTAGCTGATAAAAGAGAGGCTAATGCAATGTGTGCAATTGATGCTCTTGGTTTTAGATGTACTTTCAATCAAGATATAGATGTTAATTCTAGGTGTTATACAACTGGAAAAGAAATTAATATATCGATAAAAAATGGGGAAATAGTACATTTAAATAATCCGGATATAAGAGTACTGCATTTAAATTTAGATAAACATGAAAACTGGGCAGCAAGTTGTTGAAACATAATGAACTTCTTCTGGACGAAGAATGAATTTGATGCTTGGGTAAATAATAATGGATTTGAGAATGATGAAGATATATACTGTTTGGATATAAATGAAGCAATGGATGCTTCATATGATATATTTTATGTAGGATAATAAGGTATACCTTAAGCGAGGATGGCACATTAGCTATTTTGTTTAAGGTATTTTTTATGAGAAAAAACTAAAAAAGGTACCTAAAAATAAATTTACATTTGTATTTTATAAAGGAAGAGTAAATAACGAATATAATTTTTAAAATATAAATAGCAAATTTTGGAGGAACTTTATAGTGAAATGGATAGTAGGAATTTTATCAGTAGCAGTGTTAACGGGAACATGTATAATAGGAATTTACGCAAATGCTAATGGAAGTATTGATGAACAAACAGAGTTAACATCAAGTATAGAGAGTGAACTGCAAGGCGTTTTGAAAGGTGAATACAATAAAGATTGGTGTGAATATATGAATGAAAAGTATGGAGATAATTGGGCGAATATATTAGATTATAAATATGGAGATAATTGGGAATCGAAATTTAATAAAATGTATCTAGGAGATGATACTAACAATGATGACACTAATAATTATATAGATTATAGTGATGAAATTAATGAAAATAATGAAGTAGAGAAAGATAATATAAACGATAGTGAAGTAAAGAAAGCTGATAAAATAGATAATATAGACGACAGTGAATTAGAACAAGGTGACAAAATAGATAATGTAGATGATAGTCAAGAAAATCAAGATAACAAAATAGATAATGAACATAGCAATCAGGAAGATCAAGATGATGGAATAAAAATTATAGATGATAAGGAAACAGAACAATCTGACGAAGTGAATGAAAATGATGAAACAGATAATGAAAATACTATTAAAGTAGAACCAAATTATAAATCAGAAGTTATAAATGAAAATAACACAGATAAGTATGATAATAAAAAAATCTAGACTAATAAATAAATAAATAATATTATAGTACTAATGATAGTTTTAGCATTAAAATATACCTCAGTGAACCCTGGGGTATATTTTAATGTTAAAACTGTATTGAGTTTATAAAGAATTTATTAAACTTAATAGCAAATGAAAAGGAGTTAATAATATTTTATGGATTTTAAAAGTGAAGATTTTAAAAATATTGATACAAATAAATTTATACAAGATCATATACCATTTATAATAAAGACGATAAATGAAACGACTAAAAGATATGTTTGTTTGGATAATGATGAAGAAATAAGTATAGGACTTATGGCTTTTAATGAAGCTATTCAAAAATATGATGACTCTAAAGGTCATTTTTTACCTTATGCAAAGTTAGTTATAAAAAGTAGAATTATAAATTATATTACAAAAGAAAATAAAACTAATAAAGAAGAGTCTTTAGAAAAACTTAAAGAAGAAGGATTTGATTTTAGCCATGAATTACATAATCCTATAGAAGACAAAGTGTTACTAATAAAAGAAGTGGATATATTAAAAACTCATGTAAATACATTTGGATTTAAACTAGAAGACCTAGTAGATGAAGGGCCTAAACATAAAGACACAAGAGTAAGAGCTGTAGATTTATCAAATAGAATAAATGAAGATAAACATATCAAAGAATTTATGTATACTAAAAAAAGACTTCCAATCAAGCAAATATCACTTAAGTATGTTATAAGTGAAAAAATTATAAAAGGAAGTAAAAAATTTATTATAACGGTAGTTATAGTTTTTGATAAAAATTTAAGAAACTTAAAATTATGGATAAGAAAGTAGGTTTATATATGTATTTTAAAGCAATTGTGGTGGAATTAAAAGATAACTATTCAATAGTTATGAAAGATGATTTTACTATGGTTAGAATTAAAAATAGAGATGGTTTAAAAGAAGGAGACGTAATTGTATTTTTAGAGGATGATATCTATGAAATGGAAAATACAAAAAAAACAACTAACACAATAATAGGCTCATTTATAGCTATTGCATCAATTATAATGATATTAATAATTCCAACCATGTATAAAAATAGCGATAATGTATATGCAGTAGTTACTATAGATATTAACCCGAGTATACAAATAGATGTTAATAAAAGCAAGCGTATAGTTAAAGTTACTGCGTTAAATGAAGATGGAAAAAATTTAGATTTAGATAAAGTTACTGGAATGGAAATAGAAGAAGGATTAAGAAATATCAAAATAATTTTAGAAAAACAAAATTATAAAATAAAAGATGGTTTTGCTTTAATTGGAGTTGCATTACTCAATGATGATACAGAGTATGAGAAAGAACTTGAAAATATTATTAAAACAAGTTTTGAACAAACTAATATAATTTTTCTAAGTTCTAATAAAATAGATTTAGAAAAAGCGAATAAGCAGGGAATAAGTTTAGGTAGATATTTAGCTAAACTTAAAATGAGTGGCTATACAGGTATAGACATAGAAAACTTAAGTGTTGAAAAAATAGTAAATATGTTAAAAGATGAAAAAAAAGAAAAAGTTGAAGCAAAAAAAGTTAAAAATGATTTTGCAAATGATAAAAAAGATAGTGAAAAATATTATCAAAATGAATCACAAATAGAAAATTTAAGAGAAAATAACAATACTCAAGAAGATAAAAAAGATGGAAATCAAGAAAATCATAATAATGAAAATGATCAAGAAGAAGATAAAGAAGATGGAAATCAAGAAAATCATAATAACGGAAATGATCAAGAAGAAGATAAAGAAGATGGAAATCAAGAAAATCATAATAACGGAAATGATCAAGAAGAAGATAAAGAAGATGAGATTAATAGTAATCACAATCACAATCACAATCACAATCATAGTCATAACCACGATTTTATCTATGATTTTTTACCAAAGTTAGAAAGTGGTAATTATTAAGATTGATTTTTTTACAAAAGTGTTACTGTAAGTATTTAAATAGATATTGTATAATTAGTCTATTAAAGAAAGGTGATGATAGAATGAAAAAACTATTATGTTTATTATTAGTAGTTTTGGCAATGGGAACTATGTATTATTTTTCAAGTCAACAAGGTGATGTATCTAAAGGTCAATCAGATAGTGCAGTTAAAGTTATCGATTATATAAGAGATGAAGTTACTTTAAAAGATCATAGATTAATAAGTGTAAAAGATAAAGTTTTTAATGTACTTAAAGACTATGGAGATAAAGGATATATAGTTAGAAAAATGGCTCACTTTAGTATATATGCATGCATTGGAGCATCTATAAGTTTACTGGTGTATATTCTTAGTAAAAGAATATACATTGCTAGTGTAGTAGCAATGATAGTAAGTATTGCTTATGCGTATTATGACGAGATGAGACAATTATCTGTAGCTGGTAGAGTTGGAAGTGTAAAGGATGTAGTTATAGATTCATCTGGAGCTTTTACGGGTATTGCCATATTGTTTTTTATAATTATTACATTTAAAGGAATAAGAGGATTTTTCAACTTCGTATTTAAAAGAAATAAACACAATGAAGATAAAAAGGCTGTGTAGTTATACAGTCTTTTTTTGTGCAAAAAAAATATAAAAGGTAATTTAATTGCATGAAATTGAATTTCAGTGCGTAAAAACCAAATGTTAATCCAAATCAGACAATAAAATAAAGAATTATGATAGTATATGAATACAATGAAAAGTTTAAATTTTCTGTAATTTTAACAAGAGAAAAAAGTAGCGCTACTTATATATTAAAAGTTTAAATATAGAAAAAAGTACTAAGATTTGTAATATATTTTTTAATAGACCTAAGAGGTTTACAATTTAAAGGTTCGCTTAACAAAACTTTAGAATTTTAATGTAAAAATACAATTGATATAAAAATATATAAATTAATTTGTATCTTTATAATTATTTTAATTTATTTTTTATAAATTAGTAGGGAGAATTAAATATAAATCTAGGAAGTAGTTTTAAAATACAACTTTTCTTATAAATTAATAGCTTTATATAACAATGAAAAAAATTATACTTGAATTTTAAAATAAGAAAGTTGATTTGTAGTGAAAATATTGTAAACCCTATAAAACAAACAGACATAAATAATATAACTAGACGAATAAAATTATAGGGAGAAATACATATGAAAAATTTTAAAATAGGAAAAAAGCTTAGTATAGCTTTTATTATCTTACTTACATTTACACTGTTTACAAATATTTATACAATATTTAATTTAAAAAAATCGGAAAATTTAAATACAGAATTATTTGAAGGACCATATAAAGCAACATCTCAGTCTATGGGTGTTCGTAGAGATGTAGTTTCCATAGGAAGAAATATTAACAATGCAATGCTTGAACAAAATCCAGCTAAATATAAATCAATAATTACAAAGGATTTTGATAGCTTAGAAAAAAGAATTAATGAACTTTATAAAACATCTTCAAATGAAGAAGTTTTAATCCATGAACTTGAAAAATATATAGATGATTTAAATCAAGAGTTTTCTAAAATTTATGAAGTTATGGAAAAGGGAGATTATAAAACTGCTAAAGAAATGATTTCAAGTCAAAGTAATGCAGTTAAAATATATGATAAATGTGCAAAAACATCTATAAAGCTTAATCAAGATGAAGAAGCTATAGGTATTGAATTTAATGAAGGCATAAAAAAGACAGTAAGTCATTCAACTAGATTATCAATAGTTATTAGTACTATTAATATATTGGCTGGAATACTTATATGTATATATATTACGAGAAGCTTAACTAATCCTATTAAAGAAATAGAAATAGCTTCTAATAGTATGGCATCTGGAAACTTTGATATTAATATAGAATATGAATCAAGAGATGAGTTAGGTTTACTATCAGATAGTATGCGTGAAATGAGTAATAAAGTGAAATTTATGATAGATGATACTGTAAATATTTTAAAAGAAGTAGCATCTGGAAATTTTGATGCTAAACCACAAGTGGAATATATAGGAGTATTTAAAAATATTGAAGAATCGATGAGTAAAATAACGACTGATTTAACAAACACAATGACTCAAATAAATTTAGCGTCAGAAGAAGTAGAACTAGCATCAAATCAGGTATCTAGTGGATCACAAATGTTAGCACAAGGTGCTACTGAACAAGCAAGTTCAGTTGAAGAATTATCTTCGATTATCATAGAAATATCGGAGAAGATAAAAGATACAGCAGTAAATGCAAAAGAAGCTAATGATTTATCAATAAGTGCAGGCACTCAAATTAAAAATGGTAATGAACAGATGAAACAAATGATTATAGCTATGGAAGAAATTTCAATTACTTCTAATGAAATTGGAAGAATTATAAAAACAATAGATGATATAGCATTCCAAACAAATATATTAGCATTAAATGCAGCTGTAGAGGCTGCACGTGCTGGAGATGCTGGTAAAGGATTTGCGGTTGTTGCTGATGAAGTAAGAAACCTTGCATCTAAATCTGCAGAAGCTGCTAAAAATACATCTGATCTTATTGAAAACTCAATACAGTCAGTTGATAGGGGAACTGATATAGTAGATAATACGGCACAAGCTCTACAAATGATAATTGAAACTACTAATAGGACGGCTAGTTTAGTAGACACAATAGCCAAAGCATCTGAAGAAGAAGCTATTGCTATTGAGCAAGTGACATCGGGGGTAGAACAAATTTCAAGTGTAGTGCAAACAAATTCAGCTACAGCAGAAGAAAGTGCAGCAGCCAGTGAAGAATTAACAGGACAAGCTCACATGTTAAAAATACTTATGGACAACTTTAAATTAAAAGGTGACGATAAGATTAATAAATATATAGATAATGATAAATGTTAAATTAATTAAAAAAGATGAGTGTATAAATTGCACTCATCTTTTTATATTTTTATTATATAATTTTAAACAATTTTATTATATGGTAATCTAGAAAATTGAGATATAAAACTTTTAGGCATTTTACTTAAGAAGTACACTACCATAATACAAGACAATGGTTTATCAACCACATTACTAAGTATTCTAGGAATAAATGCAGATGTAAATATTTCTTGTCCAGATTGAACTAAAAATCCAACCAATAAATCAGCTCCACTTCCGCTTAAACCTCCAAATAATAAAATTGAAATAGGTGTACCAATTAAAGGACAAACAATAGCTAACAATAAACCTGTAAAAATAGCTTCTTTGTAACCAAACCCTTTTTTCTTAGCAACAAATCCAACGATAAGACCAAGTGCTATATTAACTAATGCAAAAGGAATATTAGTAGGACCTGATATAACTCCTAAAACTAAATTAGTACAACCTCCAACAAGCGCTCCCCAAAATGGTCCTAAAACAACTGCTCCAAGCACAGTACCTATAGTATCTAAAAATAGAAGTGGTATATTCAACATGCTTACAAACATACCAAAAACTATATTCACAACAATACACATAGCGCTAAATGTTATTTTCTTAGTATTCATAAATTCATAATCCCCCTATGTAATTTTAAATTAGTTCACAATTTATATTAATATAAAATTCAAAATTATTGAAATAGAAAAAATATATAGGTTACTTGTTGGAAATAGCAAATATCTATAACTTAAAAATAAGACAATATGATAATATAGAAATATTAATGGGGAAAAGGAGAAAATTATGGATAGAAAACGAGAAATAGTAGTCGTTTGCCACTGTATATTAAATTGCAACTCAAAGGTAGAAGGACTATCTACATTTACAGGTGCGCACAATATATCAAGCGAAATAATAAATGAAGGATATGGAATAATTCAACTACCATGTCCGGAAATGATCATGTATGGAATAAAAAGATGGGGACATGTAAAAGAGCAATTTGATAATACATTTTTTAGAAATCAATGCAAAATAATGTTGGAACCCTATATAAAACAATTTGAAAATTATATGAAAAACAACTATCAAATAAAATCAATAATAGCTATAGATGGAAGTCCTAGTTGTGGTTACAACAAAACTTGTAGTTCTAAGGATTGGTATGGAGAAATAGGTGGATGTGAAAACATAATGGATAAAATCAATAATCTAAAAATTGTAGAAGAAAAAGGTATATTTATAGAAGAACTAGAAACATTGCTAAAAGAAAATAATTTACAAATACCTATAATCGGATTAGATGAGAATATAAAAGATAATAGAAAAATCATTAATAATATAAAATTAAAATAGATTCGCTAAGCAAAGGTGGGATAAATAGCTCTTGACGTGAAATAAAGAGCTATTTATCCCGCTGAGCTTTTCACGAATTTATTTTAATATGAAACCAGAGATAACTTTAGCAACACCATGATTATCATTACTATCAGTAACATGATTTGCAATATCTTTTATACTATCCCTAGCATTGCCCATAGCAACTCCAAGACCAGCAAACTCAATCATATGTCTGTCATTTTCCTCATCTCCAACAGCAATAACCTCAGAAGGATCGATTCCTAGCTTATCACATAAAGCCTGAAGGCCTGAACCTTTGTTAACTTTTTTATTTAAAAACTCTAAGAAAAATGGAGCAGAACGAACTATCGTATACTTGTCATGGAATTCTTTAGGAACTTTAGTTATGATATCCTCTATAACCTCAGGCTCATCTACAAGCATAACCTTACAGAAAGTTAAATCAGAATTAATCTCAGACTCATCCATGCAAATTACAGGGATATTATTTAAAGTAGACTCGTGTACACTATACTTAGGAGCTTCCTTATAAGGAACAACTACAGCATCTGGAGTATTTATATGGATTTTAACATTATGCTTTTTAGATAATTCATTATATATAAAATCAAAATCTTCATGGCTCATCTCTATATTAGAAATAACATCTTGAGAAGAAATTTCTTGAACAAGTCCACCATTAAAAGTAACTACATAATTTTCCTCATCATTAAGCTTTAACTCTTTTAATAATTTTTGAACGCCAGGAAGCGGTCTCCCTGTAGATAAAACAACCTTAACACCTTTTTCCTTTGCACTTTGTATTGCATCAAAAACTTCCTTAGTAACTTCCTTCTTACTATTTAGAAGTGTTCCGTCTATGTCTAAAGCGATTAGTTTATACATTAAAATCCTCCCAATATATTGTTTAATTTATTAAATACAACTTATATTATATATAAAATTATATCAATGTTCTAGTCACTACTATAATTGATTTTCAACTATTCATATGGTAAAGTATGCGTAAAGAGTAAATTAGGAAAAATTTACAAAATAAAAATTACTATTTACTAAAAAACTACATAAGATAATAGTTTTTAGATAACCTAATAAAATGAAAAAAATTAAAGATAGGAGTGACAAAATGAAATTCAATGAATTCAAATATGAAAGACCAAATTACGATAAAATAAAAATTAAATTTGAAAAATTAGTTAAAGATATGAAAGCAAGTTCAAATTATGAAGAACTTAGAACAAATATTGATGAAATCAATAAAATAAGAAATCATATAGAATCTATGGCAACTCTGGTATCTATAAGATATAGCATAAATACACAAGATGAATTTTATGAAAAAGAAAAAGAGTATTGGGATGAAAATGGACCTCATTACGAAGAGTTAAATTCATTATTTTATAAAGCTATAGTAGAATCTAAATTTAAAGACGAACTTATTAAAGATTTAGGTAAGCAATTTATGTCTATAGCAGATTACTCAATACAATCTTTCTCTAAAGAAATAATAAGTGAATTACAAGAAGAAAATAAGCTTGCATCAGAATATACTAAGCTTTTAGCATCAGCTAAAATACCTTTTGATGGAGAAGAAAGAAACCTTTCAGGATTAGGACCTTTTATGACTTCTCAATTTAGAGATGAAAGAGAAAAAGCATCTAAAGCTTATTACGGATTTTTCGAAAAAAATGAAGAAAAATTTGATGAATTATTTGATAAGTTAGTTAAAGTAAGACATAAAATGGCTAAAAAATTAGGGTTTGATAACTTTGTAGAACTTGGATACATAAGAATGCTAAGAACTGATTATAACGCTGAAATGGTTTCTAAATTTAGAAGTCAAGTTAGTGAATATATAGTTCCTGTTGCATCGGAATTATTTAAGAGACAAAAAGAAAGACTAGGACTTCAAGAGTTAAGATATTTTGATGAAAACTTCGAGTTTAACAGTGGAAATGCAACTCCAAAAGGAGACTCAGATTTTATAATGAACAATGGAATTCTTATGTATTCTGAGTTATCAAAAGAAACTGATGAGTTCTTTAAATTTATGATGGAGCATGAATTAATGGATTTAGAAACTAAAAAGGGTAAAGGTGCTGGAGGATATTGTACTTATATACCAGATTATAAAGCTCCTTTTATATTCTCAAACTTTAATTCAACTGCGGATGATATAGATGTTTTAACTCATGAAGCAGGACATGCTTTTCAAGTTTACATGTCTAGATGGATAGATATACCTGATATAAACTTCCCGACTTTTGAAAGTTGTGAAATTCATTCAATGAGTATGGAGTTTATAACTTGGCCTTGGATGGAACTTTTCTTTAAGGAAGATACTAATAAGTATAAGTTTACTCATTTAGGAAGTGCTATTAAATTTATTCCTTATGGGGTTTTAGTAGATGAATTCCAACATATTATTTATGAAAATCCTCATATGACTAAAGATGAGAGAAAATTAGTTTGGAGAGATTTAGAGCAAAAATATCAGCCTCATAAAAATTATGAAGGTAGTGACTTCTTAGAAAGAGGTGGTTGGTGGTTTAAGCAAGGCCATATATTTAAAAATCCTTTTTATTATATAGATTATACTTTGGCTCAAATTTGTGCGCTTCAATTTTGGAAGAAAATGCAAGTTGATAGAGTTAAAGGATGGGAAGATTATTTAAATATTTGTAAGATTGGTGGTACTAAGTCTTTCTTAGGAATTGTTGAAGATGCTAACTTGATTTCTCCTTTTGAAGAGGGGTGTGTTAGTAGCGTTATTGGAAGCATAGATGAATACCTAAAATCACTAAATGATAAAGAGATGTAGTAAAACTTGTAAGGGTGGAGAGTGGGTAATTGTTTGTTTCCTTTGCACAAAGTCCTGAATTGAGCGGACTTTAAGTGCGTCGTCAACAAACAATTACCCACTCTCACATTAAAAGTTTTATGATGGAAAGAAAATAAAAAAGATGGAAAATCTATATTATAGATTTTCCATCTTTTTTATTGAGACAAAAGTGAATACATCCTTATTTTGGAAATTAGATTAATTTGTTGACTATTGTGATTCTTATGATATAATAAAAAAATAAATATAAGTGATAATTAATTTCAAATACAAATAAAAAACAACTGGGAGGCGTATTCATGAGAAAAAGGAAGTCATTAGTGTTACTTGCAGCTGTGGTAGCTACTTTAGGTATTGTTACTGGATGCTCAAGTGATTCTTCATCAAATAAAGAAAGTGAAAAAACTAGGACGGTTCAGTCTGTTAAGGGAGAGGTGGAAATTCCTGCTAATCCTAAGAGAATTGTAGATATTTCAGGGAGTAGTGAGGAACTTCTAATTTTAGGACATACTCCTGTGGCTACGGCTAATGTAGATTCTTATGAGACAACTAAGGTTCCTACATATATGGAAAAAGAACTTAAAGATTCTAAGGTTGTTGGTCATTCTATGATGGATACTATGGACGTTGAAGGTATCTTAGAAACTAACCCTGATTTAATAATAATGAGTCAAAGACAAGAAAAAATTTATGATCAGTTAAAGGAAATTGCTCCTGTAGTTATGATTAAGGATTATGCTAATGATTGGAAAGGGAAGTTAACTGATGTTGCTAAAATTTTTAATCAAGAAGAAGATGCTAAGAAATGGTTAGCATCTTATGATGAGAAAGCTAAGAAGTTAGGCAAAGAGGTATTGGATAAAAATGGAGATCAAACTTATTTAACTGTATTAGCATCTCAAGGTCAGTTTATGGTATTTAGTGACGCGGGATTAGGAACTATTGTCAATGACGATATGAAACTAGCTAGACCAAAGAATATGCCTCCACAAGAAGGTATTACATTACCTATGGTTAGTATGGAAGGTTTAACTGAAATAGATCCAGATCACATTATTGTTATAGCTACGGATTCTGATAAAAAAGATTTAGAAAATAGTTCAGTATGGGCTCAAATAAGAGCTGTTAAGGACAACAATGTAACTGTACTTGATGCTTCACCATACTTTACTCAATCATACAACCCAATGGGGAGAGAATTATTATTAGAATCAGTTAAAACTGAGTTAATAAAATAATTAAGTATAACAGGTGTGAATAATGAAGCTCATTTTCACACCTGTTTTTAATAGGAGAAATTTACATTATATTAATTGTGATTTTGGAAAGGTAAAGTTTTAATATGAAGATAAGTAAAAAAAATTCAACTTGTTTATTAATAACAATTGGTTTGATTATTCTTTTTATCGGTATTTTTATATCTGTATCTATTGGAGCTAAGGATATTAGTTTAAGTACTATGATAGATAGTTTAAAATCAAATTCAAATAATATAAATACGAAAATTATAAGAGATGTAAGAGTACCAAGAGCAATAGCGGCAGCTTTAGTGGGAGGATTTTTAGCTGTTTCAGGAGCTATAATGCAGGGAATAACTAGAAATCCAATAGCAGAACCTTCTGTAATGGGTATTACACAAGGGGCGACTTTTACGATTTCTATAGCTTTAGTTCTTCAAAAGATGATGCCAGGATTTGCACCTGGAAGTTTTGGACTTATGATGTTTGCTTTTATTGGGGCTAGTATTAGTGGCATTTTAGTTTATTTTATAAGCTCAAGATCAAGAGGAAAAGTAGATCCTGTAAAACTAGCTTTAGCAGGTACCGCACTAGGAACTTTATTAGTTTCTTTAGCTATGGCAGTTTCTATGTACTTTAATTTGTCTCAGCAGTTAAGTTTTTGGATTTCAGGAGGATTAGTAAGTGCTAAATGGGAAGGTGTTAAACTTTTATTAATTGTTGGAGGTTTTGGATTTTTAATGTCTATGATAATGGCTCCTAGAATTACTATTTTAAGTCTTGGAGAAGAAGTTGCTATAGGTCTTGGACAAAAAACTAATTTAGTTAGATTTATAGCTTTATCAATAGTTGTTTTAATGACTGGGGCATCTGTAGCTGTAGCTGGAAATATTATATTTGTAGGACTTATAGTTCCCCAGATAGCCAAGGGTATAGTGGGAGCTGATTATAAGTATATAATTCCTAGTTCTTTAGTATTAGGTTCTATTTTATTAGTTTATAGTGATATTTTGTCAAGAATGATAAATCCACCTTATGAAACACCAGTAGGTTCAATAACTGCACTTATTGGAGTTCCAGTATTTATATATCTTGTAAGAAAGGAAACTAGATAAATATGAAAACTAATAAAAAAACTAAAACTATAATAATATCCGCTATAATATTTACTTTAATTATTATTACTATATTAATAAGTTTGAATATGGGGTCTTTTGCTATTGAACCATTAGATGTATTTAAAACATTAATTGGGCAAGGACAAAGAAACCAGGAAATAGCTATTTTTAAACTTAGGTTACCTAGAATAGTAATTGCTATATTAGTGGGAAGTGCATTAGCAACAGCAGGAACGATACTACAAGGAGTTACTAAAAATGATTTGGCGGATTCTGGAATTTTAGGAATAAATTCAGGAGCAGCACTTTTTGTAGTTATATATATGTATCTTATGAACGGAAATGTGTACGACGGAGTAAGTAATTTAACAATATTTACTATGCCTATAGTTGCACTTTGTGGTGCTTTATTTGGAGCTTTTTTAATATATATTTTGGCTTTTAAAAATGGAATTAGCTCACAAAGACTATTACTAATAGGTATAGGAATAAACATAGCTTTTACTTCTGTATTAACAATATTTCAACTAAAGTTTACTACTCAAGAGTTTAATAGAGTTATGGCTTGGACTTCGGGAAGTATATGGGGTAGTAACTGGAAATATGTAATAGCTATATTACCTTTTATAATATTATTTATTGCTTTATCAATTTACAAAGCAAGATATTTAGATGCTCTAAATTTAGGGGATGATATATCTACAGGCTTAGGTATTAATGTAGAAAAAGAAAGAAGAAAACTAATAGTTTATGCAGTTATATTATCTGGAGTAGCAACTTCAGTAGCTGGAAGTATTTCTTTTTTAGGGCTAGTAGCACCTCACATAGGAAGAAAGCTAGTAGGACCTAAGCATAAAAAACTAATACCTGTATCAGCACTTATAGGAACTTTTATGATATTAGCTGCTGATACTATATCGAGAAACTTATTAGCACCAATAGAGATACCCGTTGGAATAGTTATTTCTATAATAGGTGTACCATATTTTATATACTTAATGTTATCAAACTAGAAAGAGGAAATTACTATGAATTCTATAACTACTAAAAATTTAAATATATCTTATGGAAACATAGATATTGTAAAAAACTTAAACTTAGAAATACCTAAAGGTAAAATAACTACAATAATAGGTGCTAATGGATGTGGAAAATCTACTATACTAAAAACTTTAGGTAGAATTATAACTCCAAAGAGCGGAAATATTTATATAAATGGAAAAGACTTATATAAAGAAAAGCCAACAGAAATTGCAAAAAACATGGCTATACTTCCTCAAAACCCACAAGCACCGAGCGGACTTACAGTAGAAGAGTTAATAGCTTATGGAAGATTTCCACATCAAAAGGGATTTGGAAAAACTAATAAAGAAGATAAAGATATTGTAGCATGGGCTATGGAAGTTACAGGAATATCTGAATTTAAAGATAGAAATATAGATGATCTATCAGGAGGACAAAGACAAAGGGCTTGGATTGCTATGGCCTTAGCTCAAGAAACAGATATACTTTTATTAGATGAACCAACAACTTATTTAGATTTAGCTCATCAATTAGAAATTTTAAGCCTTCTATATGATTTAAATAAAAATCAAGGACGAACTATTGTTATGGTTATACATGAATTAAATAATGCAGCTAGATTCGCAGATCATATGATAGGTATAAAAAAGGGAAGTATAGTATGTGAAGGAAAAGCAGATTCGGTTATGACAAAAGAAAATCTTAAAGAAATTTTTAATATAGATGCAGAAGTAGTTAAAGATCCAAGAACTAAAAAGCCAGTTTGTATAACCTATGATATGGTAGAAAAAAATAAATAAAAAATAAAAATAAAAAGAAGGAATATTTAGTAAATATTAGAATAAATATAAATCGTGGGAATTAACTGAACTGTATACAAAAAACGAGAGAAAACGATTATCTCAAAGAATACAGCAATAGCAATGCTTTGACAAAAAATAGACAAATACTACAAAAAAACTTAAAAAAATATCAAAAAAAGTATTGTATATATTTACCATGGTGGCTATAATGTAATTAAGAAATACAAATCAACAAACGCAACAAAGGGGCTAAGACAAAACTAAAAATTAAACCGTGTGAAGGTTGAAGGAGACAATCTCTATTGTGGGGACACTAGAGATGACCGAAGGGACAAACTTAAATCCATCCCAAAAAGATTTAAGTGAAATTCTCAGGTAAAGGGACTTTAACTGGACGGACCTCTGAAAAGAAATTTGACAGGGAACTAAGTGGGGACTTAGTTTCCTGTTTTTTAGTTTAACAAAAGAAATATTGAAAGTGAGTGTAGACTTATGTTAATAATCACTAATAATCCTATAGTTAAGGAAAACGTTAAAGATAAAGAAGTTTTAACGTTAGAGACAGACTATATAGGAACACTAACACATTGTAGAGATTTAATTCATGAGGGGTATGAATTATTATCACATCCGCTTTATGGGAGCGTAAAACCCAATGAGACACCATATCGTACAGTCATAATGAAAAAGGGGAAATCTTTAGACACAAATTCACTAAACTTAATAGAAGATGCAATAGAAACAGCAAACAAATTTAAAAATAATAAAGCTACTCCTTTATGGACTGAAAGAGTTTTAGATGATTTCAGAGTAATCGATTTTGATATAATAAGAAATACAATACAAAGAATGCAGTATGCATAACCTTTGGTGTATATATATTAATAAAAATAGGGGGTCGTAATAATGGAAAATTTATATGACATAGTCATAATAGGTTGTGGACCTGCAGGACTTGCAGCTGGTTTATACGGTGCAAGAGCTAAAATGAAAACTTTAATACTTGAAAAAGATAAAACTGGTGGTCAAATAGTTATAACTCATGAAGTTGCTAACTACCCAGGATCTGTTGAAAATGCAACTGGACCAAGTTTAATAGCTAGAATGGTTGAACAATGTAGGGAGTTCGGTGCTGAAATAGTTAGAGATTCAATAGTTGATACTGAATTAGATGGAAATATAAAAGTATTAAAAGGTGAAAAAGGTGAGTATAGAGCTAAGGCTGTTATAATAGCTACTGGAGCTACTCCTAAGAAAATAGGATGCCCAGGAGAAAAAGAATTAACAGGTAAAGGAGTTTCTTACTGTGCTACATGCGACGCTGACTTCTTCGAAGATTTCGAAGTATTCGTAGTTGGAGGAGGAGATAGTGCAATAGAAGAAGCATTATACTTAACTAAATTTGCTAGAAAAGTTACTATAGTTCATAGAAGACAAGGATTCAGATGTGCTAAGTCTATATTAGAAAAAGCGCAAAACAATGCTAAAGTAGAATTCTTATTAGATACTGTTATAGAAGAAATAAAAGGTGATGGATTAGTTGAATCTGTAGTATTTAAAAATACTCAAACAGGTGAAACTAATGAATATTTAGCTGATGAAGAAGATGGAACTATGGGAATATTCGTATTCGTAGGTTTCGATTCTCAAACTAAGTTATTTGATGGTAAAGTAGAAATGGATGATCATGGATACATAAAAACTGATGATAATATGCTAACAAATATACCAGGTGTATTTGCTGCAGGGGATTGTAGAGTAAAATCTTTAAGACAAGTTGTTACAGCTACTGCTGATGGAGCTATAGCAGCCGTTACTGCTGAAAAGTATATAGAAGCACACTTCGAAGAAGAAGTAACTAACTGCTAATATTACTTTAGACTAAGGTTATCGGGGGATGATGTTTAGTTTATCTAGACATTACTTAGAGCGGTACTTTAAAAAATTTAAATAGCTAATAATATATTGAAAAATATATTAAATATATAATAATCCAATAAGGGGGATTCTGAAATGATAGCATTAGAAAAAGATACATTTGATCCAGAAGTGTTAGAAGCTGAAGGTGTAGTTTTAGTTGATTTCTGGAGTCAAGGTTGTGAACCATGTAAGGCGTTATTACCTGATATAGAAAGATTTGCAGAAATGTATGGAGAAAACATAAAGTTCTGTAAGTTTGATACTACTAAAGCTAGAAGAGTTGCTATAAAACAAAAAGTTTTAGGACTTCCAACTATAGCTATCTACAAAGATGGAGCTAAAATAGACGAAGTAACTAAAGATGATGCTACAGTTTCTAATATAGAAGCTATGATAAAGAAGTACTTATAAGAAATTAATGAGGATAAACTCCTCGTTAAAATAAATTAAGTTCAAAAAATTAGGGGGTGCCAATATGCGTCTTGAGTTAGGGAAGATCTTTATAAAAGATGTGCAATTTGGAGAAGTAACAGAAGTTAAAGATTCAGTATTATACATCAACAAAGAAGAGATGTTAAATGTAATTGGTGGAGATGAACATATAAAATCAATAGATTTAGATATAGTTCGTCCTGGAGAAAGTGTTAGAATAATACCAGTTAAAGACGTTATAGAACCGAGAGTCAAAGTTGAAGGTAAGGGTGGAATATTCCCAGGTGTTATATCTAAAGTAGATACTGTTGGAGAAGGTAGAACTCATGCACTTAAAAATGTTGGAGTTGTTACAACTGGTAAAATAGTTGGTTTCCAAGAAGGTATAATAGATATGCAAGGTCCTGGAGCTGAGTATACTCCATTCTCTAAGTTAAACAATGTTGTTGTTATAGCTGAGCCAGTAGATGGATTAAAGCAATACGACCACGAGAGAGCTGTTAGAATGATAGGATTCAAGGCTGCTACTTATTTAGGAGAAGTTGCTAGAAACTTAACTCCAGATGAAGTTGTAGAATATGAAACTAAGCCATTACTTGAAGCTGTAGCTCAGTATCCAGAACTTCCAAAAGTAGGATATGTGTATATGCTTCAAACTCAAGGTTTATTACATGATACATATGTTTATGGAGTTGACGCTAAGCAAATAGTACCAACTTTATTATACCCAACTGAATTAATGGATGGAGCTATAGTAAGTGGTAACTGTGTTTCTGCTTGTGATAAGAACCCAAGTTATGTTCATATGAATAACTCTGTTGTTGAAGATTTATATTTACAACACGGAAAAGAAATAAACTTTGTAGGGGTTATCATAACTAATGAAAACGTATACCTTGCAGATAAGGAAAGATCTTCTAACTGGACTGCTAAATTATGTAAGCAATTAGGATTAGATGCTGTTATAGTATCTCAAGAAGGATTTGGAAATCCTGATACTGACCTTATAATGAACTGCAAGAAAATAGAAGGTCAAGGTGTTAAAACTGTTATAGTTACTGATGAGTATGCTGGTAGAGATGGAGCTTCTCAATCTTTAGCTGATGCTGATGTTAAGGCTGATGCTGTTGTAACTGGTGGAAATGCTAACCAAGTTATTGTACTTCCTAAGATGGATAGAGTAATAGGACATGTTGAAGTTGCTGATGTTATAGCTGGTGGAGCTAGTGGATCTTTAAGAGAAGATGGTTCTATAGAAGCTGAGATACAAGTAATAACAGGAGCTACAAACGAAACAGGATTCGGATTCTTAACAGCAAAAGGATACTAGGAGTTGTTCTAGGCGGGGGTTGCTCGTGCCATTTGAACATTGTTTCCTTCACACAAAGTCCTAAAGTACGCGGACTTGAAGTGTTCGTCAACAAATATTCAAAAGTCACTTCGCTACAATTGCCGTAGGCACAATATCGGGGCGAGGGTGAGATAAAAACCTAAAACCAAGGTATAAAGATTCTATAAGATGTTAAGTATTTGAACCGATAGATATGGTTTGAAATGAATTCTTTAACTATAGGTTAGAGATTAAATATAAAAATAAATTAAAAAAGGAGAATTATTATGAGCTTATTAAGTAATAAAAAGATCATAATCATAGGTGACCGTGATGGAATTCCGGGACCTGCGATTGAAGAGTGTGTTAATACTGTAGAAAATACTGAAATAGTTTTCGCTTCAACAGAATGTTTTGTCTGAACTGCTGCTGGGGCTATGGACTTAGAAAACCAAAACAGAGTTAAGGATGCTACTGAGAAATTCGGTGCTGAAAATGTTGTGGTTTTACTAGGTGCTGCTGAAGCCGAAGCTGCAGGTCTTGCAGCTGAAACAGTAACTGCTGGAGATCCAACTTTCGCTGGACCACTTGCTGGTGTTGAGTTAGGATTAGCTGTTTATCATGTTGTTGAACCAGAAATGAAAGAGTTATTTGATGAGTCTGTTTATGAAGATCAAATAAGTATGATGGAAATGGTTCTTGAAGTTGATGAAGTTGTAGAAGAGATGAATAGTATAAGAGGTCAATTCTGCAAATATAATGCCTAATTAAATCAAAAGGGGTTGAGATAAGATGGAAAAGATAAGAGTAGTTCACTACGTAAACCAATTCTTCGCTGGAATTGGTGGAGAAGAAAAAGCTGACACTAAGCCACATATAGCTGAAAGCTTACCTCCAATAAGTGTTCAATTAAACAAGTTATTAGGGGACGATATTGAAATAGTTGGAACTGTAGTTTGTGGGGACAGCTACTTCGGAGAAAATATGGATGCTGCTAGCCAAGAAGTTTTAGGTATGGTTAAGAGCTTCAATCCACAATTATTTATAGCTGGACCAGCTTTCAATGCAGGAAGATACGGGGTTGCTGCAGGAAGTATAACTAAGTTTGTTAAAGATGAGTTAAATATACCAGCTTTAACAGGAATGTACATTGAAAATCCAGGAGCTGATATGTTCAAGAAAGATCTATACATTGTAGAGACTGCTGACTCTGCTGCTGGTATGAGAAAGGCTCTTCCAAAGATAGCTACGTTAGCTAAGAAATTAGCTAACGGTGAAGAAATAGGATCTCCTGCTGAAGAAGGTTACATCCAAAGAGGAGTAAGAGTTAACTACTTCGCTAAAGAAAGAGGTTCTAAGAGAGCTGTAGATATGTTATTAAAGAAAATAAAAGGTGAAGCATTTGTAACTGAGTATGCAATGCCTAACTTTGATAGAGTTGATCCACAACCTGCTATAAAAGATTTATCTAAGGCTAAAATAGCATTAGTTACTTCTGGTGGTATAGTTCCTAAAGGAAACCCAGATAGAATAGAATCTTCTTCTGCTTCTAAGTATGGAGAGTATAATATAGCTGGTGTTAATGATTTAACTGAAGAAACTTATGAGACAGCTCATGGTGGATTCGACCCAGTTTATTGTAACTTAGACTCTGATAGAGTTTTACCAGTAGATGTTTTAAGAGATTTAGAAGCTGAAGGTGCTATAGGTTCACTTCATGAATTCTTCTACTCAACTACAGGTAACGGAACTGCTGTTGCAAGTTCTAAGAAGTTTGCTGCTGAGTTTGCTCAAAAGTTAATTGCTGCTGGTGTTGATGCAGTTATATTAACTTCTACTTGAGGCACTTGTACTCGTTGCGGTGCAACGATGGTAAAAGAGATAGAAAGAGCTGGTCTTCCAGTTGTTCATATCTGTACAGTAGTACCTATATCATTAACTGTTGGAGCTAATAGAATAGTTCCTGCAATAGCTATACCTCATCCACTTGGAAATCCTAAGCTAGATCCTGCTGAGGAAAAAGCTTTAAGAAGAAAATTAGTTGAGAAGTGCTTAGTTGCTTTAGCTACTGAAGTTGATGGTCAAACAGTATTTGAAAAAGATATAGTTCTTAAGGATATAATGGCTAACGCTTAATTGGTTGCCAGGTACTTAAGCTTTTGAATAATAAAAAGAATAGTTAAATTAGTAAAACTAAATAGATGGGTTATTTGACCCATCTATTTTTTAGATATACCAAAATAATAACATATATACATTGGGGGTAAATAAAATGACATTTCCAGTTTTAAAAGGGGCAAGCTATGCTTTAGTTCATACGCCAGATATGATAGTTCAAAATGGTACTACTTGTGCAGTTGAGAGAGAGACTCATCCAGATTCAGAATTTTTAAAAGAAATTACTAAACATATAAGAAGCTACGAAGAAGTTGTAAATTATATACCAAATCAAGTTTACATAGGAAACAATAGACCAGAGGAATTAAGAGAGATAGCTCTTCCTTGGTGTGAACACAAGATGGAAGGTACTAGACAAGGAAAACTTGGAGAGATTATGCCTCAAGATGAGTTTTTAGTAATGATGCAAATATGCGATGCTTTTGATTTAGTTAAGTTAAAAGAAGATTTTGTTAATAATATAAAACCTGATTTCGAAAATAATTACCCAGAGCTTGCTCCATTCTTTGGAAAAGTTAAGGGATCTAATATAGATGATGCAAGTGAATTAATAGAAAATCACCATGCTGAAGGATTATACCATGATGGGGCTTTAGTTGGTTATGTTAAGAGAGCTCATGATGTTGACGTTAACTTAAATGCTCATACAATGTTTGAGAATTTAGTTGTGAAGGCTTCTGGAGTTGTTTCTGCTATTTTATTAATTAGAAAAAATAATATAAATCCATTAGATGTTGATTATGTTATAGAGTGTTCTGAAGAGGCATGTGGGGATATGAACCAAAGAGGTGGAGGAAACTTCGCTAAGTCTATAGCTGAGATGGCTGGACTTTTAAATGCTTCTGGTTCTGATACTAGAGGTTTCTGTGCTGCTCCTACTCATGCTTTAATAAATGCTGCCGCTTTAGTTAAAGCTGGTGTTTATAAAAATGTTATGGTTGTTGCTGGTGGTGCTAGTGCTAAGTTAGGTATGAATGCTAAAGATCATATCAAAAAAGGTCTTCCTGTTTTAGAGGATGTTGTTGGTGGATTTGCTGTTTTAGTTTCTGAAAATGATGGTGTTAATCCAATAATAAGAACTGATTTAACTGGTAAGCATACTGTTGGAACAGGATCAAGTCCTCAAGCTGTTATGACTGCTTTAATAACTGCTGGTCTTGATAGAGCTAACTTAAAGATAACTGATGTTGATGTTTATTCAGTTGAGATGCAAAACCCAGATATAACTAAACCTGCTGGAGCTGGAGATGTTCCTGAGGCTAACTATAAGATGATAGGTGCTCTTGCTGTTAAGCGTGGAGATTTAGATAAGAAAGAATTAAAGAGCTTTGTAAGTGAGAAAGGTATACCAGGTTGGGCTCCAACTCAAGGGCATATACCTTCAGGGGTTCCTTATATAGGTTTCTGTATAGATGATTTAACTACAGGGGATAAAAATAGAGCTATGGTAGTTGGTAAGGGAAGTTTATTCTTAGGTAGAATGACTAACTTATTCGATGGTGTTTCTTTCATAGTTGAGAGAAATCAAGGTGTAGAAGAAGCTGCTGCTGTTTCTAAAGAAGAAATCAAAAAAATAATAGCAGAATCAATGAGAAAGTTAGCTCAAGATATGTTAATAGAAGAGTAAAGTTTGACAAAGTATAAATAGGTGGCTTCGGTATAAATTTTGGGGCTTCCGGGATATGGCAATAGTAAGTTTCCCTTCGCTCCCAAAATTTATACCTTCGCCTTCTGACTATTTATGCCTTATAACAAACTCTACTTTCTAGTTCTAAATATTTTGAGTAGGAAAGAATAGAGAAAGAATAAGACGGATGGAATTTTAAAAAATTCACTTTGAGAGGGGAATTGTTATGCCTAAGAAGATTATTGCTGATACTTTTTTAGATATAGCTAATGCTATTGAAAGCGGCGAGTTTGGTAAGAAAGTAAGAGTTGGTTTGACTACTTTAGGAAGTGAGCATGGTACTGATAATTTAGTAAAGGGTGCTCATCTTGCTCAGTCAAATTTATTTGATATAGTTTTAATAGGACCTAAGGTTGATACTGATCTTGAGGTTGTTGAGGTTAATGATGAAAGTCAAATGCATGCTAAGATGGAAGAGTTATTAGACTCAGGTTTTATTGATGCTTGTGTTACTATGCATTATAACTTCCCTATAGGTGTTTCTACTGTTGGTAGAGTTGTAACTCCTGGTAGAGGTAAGGAGATGATTCTTGCTACTACTACTGGTACTAGTGCTACTAATAGAATAGAAGCTATGGTTAGAAATGCTGTGTATGGTATATCTACTGCTAAGAGTATAGGAATGAAAAATCCTACTGTAGGTATATTAAATGTTGATGGTGCTAGACAGGTAGAGAAGGCTTTAAAAGATTTACAAGCTAATGGTTATGATATAAGCTTTGCTGAGTCTGTTAGAGCTGATGGTGGTTGTGTAATGAGAGGAAATGACTTATTATGCGGTGCTCCTGATGTCATGGTTACTGATACTTTAAGCGGTAATATATTTATGAAGGTATTCTCTTCATTTAATACTGGTGGAGATTACGAAGCTGCAGGCTTTGGTTATGGTCCTGGTGTAGGTGAAGATTATGATAGAAAAGTTTTAATATTATCAAGAGCATCTGGTTCTCCAGTTGTTGCTAATGCACTTAAATATGCTTATGATGTTGTTAAAGGTGATGTAACTCAAGTATCTAAGGATGAGTTTAAAAATGTTAAAAATGCTAAATATGACGATATTATAGCTGCTTTAACTAAAAAAGAAGTTAAAAAAGATGATGATGAGGACGTTAAAATGCCTGAAAAGGAAGTTGTTACTCATCAAATAGCTGGTGTAGATATTATGGATTTAGAAGATGCGGTTAAAGTTTTATGGAAAAATGGAATTTATGCAGAAAGTGGTATGGGTTGTACGGGTCCTATAGTACTTGTTGCTGATGGAAAAGGGGAAGCATGTGTTAAGTTGCTTCTAGATGCAGGTTATACTGCTAAGTAGATTGAATTAGGAATCCTTGCCATGGGTTTGTTTAATAGATGAAGGCGTATCTCAACGTAGAGATACGCCTTTTTAATTTGAAAAATATAGATGACTAGGTAAAAAACTACCAATAAAAGAGAAAAGATTGAGTAGCTACTAAAATGTATATGTGCTAATATATATTTAGTAAAAACTTAACAATGGAGGAATATTATGAGTACTTTTAAAAAGATCGTTATAGGACTTATTGTATTTGTCATAGCTGTTCCACTTGTAGCTTTCGGATACTTCTATTTCAAATTGAATTCTATGTATGATCATGATACTGCAAAGGATATAGAAAAAAAGATTCAAAAAGTTGAAAGCAAAGATGGTATAACTAATATATTACTGGCTGGAGTTGATGGAAATAACTTAGAAAAAGGTAATAGATCTGATTCTATGATGATTCTTACTATCGATGAAAAAAATAATGATATTAGAATAACTTCTTTAGCAAGAGATACATATGTTAAGATACCAGGATATGGCGAGGAAAAACTTACTCATGCTTATGCTTATGGGGGACCTGCACTACTTCTTCAAACTATTGATCAAAACTTTGGACTGAAGATTGATAAATATGCAGCGGTTAGTTTCGATTCTTTTGAAAAAATAATCGATGCCATAGGTGGAGTAGAAATTGATGTACTTCCTAAAGAAGTAAGTCATATACCAGGAATTGATGGTGCTGGTAAGCAAAATTTAAACGGAGCTGAAGCTCTAGCTTACAGTAGAATAAGATATGCAGATGATGCTTATCACAGAGATAATAGACAAAGAACTGTACTTCAAGCGGCTTATGACAAGCTAGCAACTGTTTCAAGTGGAGATTTAATGGAACTTGGAAATACTATCCTAGGTTACACTAAAACGAATATACCTCCAATGGAAATATTCAACTTAGCAACTAAGGTTTTAAAAATGAAAACTAGCAACTTTGCACAACTTGAATTCCCATTAGATGGGCATAGAGATGGTAAAATAATTAGTAAAGAAAAAGGTTGGGTAATTCTTTGGGATAAAGAATACAACAACGAACAATTACACAAATTTATATTCGATTATAAAAACTTTACACAACAATAATTAGAATTTTAAATAGGATAGCAAATTGTTTGCTATCCTATTTTTATGTATTTTTAAAATAATGTAGAATTTATAAAAAATTATATGTTCGACAAAAATATACAAAATATATTAAGTAAAAGTGTTATATTATATCTGTAAAGGAAATATTAGGGAGGATGTTTTTAGATGAAATACAAAAACAACACAGAAAAAGTTATTATATCCATAGCCTGCACAATGACAGTATTAGCAGTTCTAGGGTTTACACTTATGCAAGGAACTGCAAAAGAAAAAGAAAGTGACTACGTATCAAAGCAAATAAATATAAAATCACAAATATCAGAAAACGACTATGAAATATTAAAAAAAGAAGATAAAGACAATAAGACGATATTCATAGTACTAGAAAAACGAAATTTAAACTCCGAAGAAATATCTGAATTGACTAATCAAATCGTAAAAGATACTAGCAAAAAATTTGAAATATATTTATTTGATAACAAAGAAAAAGCAAATAGCTTTGAATATACAAAAGATCAAATACAGACACTTATAACACCAACAGAGGAAAGTGACATACAAATACAAGACTACTATATAGTAAACAAAGAAATAGAAAACACACCACAATACTATACAGTAGAATCAATAAAAGAATCTAAAGGAAAAACAACAATAGAACTTGACTTAAGAGAAACAAAAAAACCAGAAGAAGCATTAGCTCAAATGAAGTTCTTGGGTCAAAATATAAAAGACTTAAATCCTAACAAAGATTTAGAAAACTTAGAAATAAAAGCTTATTGCAAAGAAAACACAAACCCTAGCTGGGAATATACATCACAAGATAAACAATTAATAATTCATAATGAAATAGTAGAACTATAAAAAGAAAGGGGATAAAGCATGAAAAATAAAACGATAATTGGATTAACTACAGTAGCAATACTATGCACAAGCAGTATCGCTTTTGCTAATGATATAAAAATAATAAAAAAAGATAGTATAGAATACATACCCCTTAAAAAGGTAATTCAAAAAGCTGGAGGAAAAATAGAAATATCAAATGATAAAGCTCAAATAGTTATAGGTGGTAAAAATGTAACAATAGAAAAAAACTCATCATTTGTAAAAATAGATGAAAAATACTATCCATTAGACAAAAAAGAAGTAAATGGATTTGAAATTCCAATAAACACAAAGCCATTATATGAAGGTAATGAAATTTATATAGAAAAAGACTTTTTAAAAGAAAATAAACTAGTTAATTATAAAATAGAAAAAGATAGCGTAATAGTGAACACACAAACAGAGTCTAAATCACAAAATAATAGTGAGGAAACTACAAAAAAAGAAGAACCTAAAAAAGACAAAGAAGATACAAAAGAAAATAATATAGAAAAACCAGAAAATACAGAAAAACCATCGAAGCCAGAAACACCAATAAAACCACCAACAAAACCAACAAAACCAACGAAACCACCGATAAAACCACCAAAGCCACCAACAAAACCTGATAATAATGGTGGAAGTGGAAATACTGGAGGAAACACAGGCAGTGGAGACAATAACAGTGGAAGTGGAAATACCGGAGGAAACACAGGCAGTGGAGACAATAACAGTGGAAGTGGAAATACTGGAGGAGATACAGGAAACGGTGACAATAGTGGGAATACTGGAGGAAACACAGGTGGAGACTCATCTGGAGGAACAACAACTCCTGAAAATCCAAGTCCAGAACCTATAACAAATAATTAACATATAAATAAAAACAAATAAAGATTAAAGAAAAATAATAAAATACCGATAATGTAAAATAATGTCGAAAAAAAGGAGTGTTTGTAGAATATATATACAAACACTTTTTAAAGGAGTATTATATAGCAGTAAAAGTCAAAAAATGAAAATATATTAAGTAAATTAATTAAATATATATTAATATGTAGAAAAGTGGAGGACAAAATGGAAGAAACGATTGACTTAAGGGAGTATTTTCAAATCATTAAAAAGAGGGCTTGGATAATTGTATTAATAACAGTACTTGCAATGATAACAAGTGGAATAATAAGCTTTTTCGTATTAAGCCCTGTATATGAAGCAAACACAACATTAATAGTTAACACAGAACAAAGTAAAGAAACAAACAACATGATAACAGGAGATCAACTTAACGTTACTCAAAAGTTAACATTAACTTATGGAGAAATAATTAAATCTAGAGCAGTAATAGATTCAGTAATAGATAAACTAGATTTAGATATGGATTATGATGAAGTATCAAAAATGGTAAACGTTGCTCCAGTTAAAGACACACAAATAATGTCAGTAACAGTTCAAGACACAAATGCTAAAAGAGCAAGAGATATAGCTAACGCTATACCAACTGTATTCACAAAAGAAGTTAAAAGAATAACAAAGGCTAATAGTGTTGAAGTAATAGACAAAGCTATAGCTCCAGAAAATCCAATAAAACCAAATAAGGTTATGAACATAGCAATAGCAGCAGTTCTAGGTATTATGATAGGGTTATTCATAGTATTTGTACTTGAATATATGGATAACAAGATAAAAACACCACAAGACATAGAAAAACATATAGGACTACCGATACTTGGAGTTGTGCCTAATGAAAATATGAAGAAGGGTGGTAGATAATATGATAGGAAAGTTAATAACAAGACAAGATCCAAAATCACCTATATCAGAAGCATACAGAACTATAAGAACTAACATAGAATTTTCTAACTTAGATGAAGAAATAAAAACTATAGTAGTAACAAGTTCTCAGCAAAATGAAGGTAAAAGTACAGTAATAGCAAACTTAGCAGTTAGTTTTGCATCAATGGAAGATAAAAAGGTATTAGTAGTAGAAGGGGATCTAAGAAACCCTACAGTACACAGAATGTTTAATGTTAGTAACACTCATGGTATTACTGAAATATTAACAAATCAAAAAAGTTTTGAAGAATGTGTACATGTAACTGAGGTAAAGGGGTTACATGCTCTTACTTGTGGAAAAATACCACCAAATCCATCAGAGATGTTAGGTTCAAAGAAGATGAAGTTCTTTATAGAGTCATTAAAAGATCATTATGATTATATATTTATAGATGCACCACCAATAGGGATTATAACGGATGCAGGAATTATATCTACTTATGCTGATGGAACTATGTTAATAGTTGGTTCTAAGGAAGTAGATGTTGAAATGGTAAAGATAGCTAAGGAAAGATTAGAAAAAGTTAATGCAAATATATTAGGTGTTGTGCTTAATAAATTTGAAGATGCTAGTGGATCTTATGGATACTATAACTATTATTACGAAGGTAGTGATACAAACAGAAGTTCTAAACATAAAGGTAAAAGAAAGAAGAAGTAATTGGAAATGAAAAAGCTATGCATTAAAACTTATCAGAGATTTAGCGCATAGCTGGTATATACAAAGAACCGCCAAGAACTTTTGTATATGAATAGTTTTGGGTTTAAATGAAATACCCTTGTATATATTATAAGTGTATTGTCATTCAAACTCCATAGTAAATTTAAAGGGGGAGATTGTATGTCAGAAAATAGCGCTGCTTTTCAATTTGATGAGCAAAGCGTTAAAGAAGAACTAAGTGGATTGAGTAACAATGTGAGTATCGGTTACCTAGTATTAAAAAGAATTATAGATATTATAGGAGCATCAGCAGGAATCATATTATTATCACCAATATTTATAATAGTAAGCGTACTTATAAAGTTAGAAGATCCAAAAGGTTCTATATTCTTTGGGCAAGAGCGATGTGGGCAATATACTAAGCCATTTAAAATGTTAAAATTTAGATCAATGGTCCATAATGCAGAAGAATTATTAGAAGAACTTCAACATTTAAATGAACAAACAGGGCCAGTATTTAAAATAAAGGAAGATCCAAGGATAACGAAAGTAGGGAAATTTATTCGTAAAACAAGTATAGATGAATTACCTCAATTATTTAATATACTTAAGGGGGATATGAGCTTAGTAGGTCCAAGACCACCTATTCCTAGAGAAGTAGAACAATATGATGAATATCAACTACAAAGACTAGCAGTAAAGCCTGGGCTTACTTGTTACTGGCAAGTAGGAGGAAGAAACAGTATAGACTTTGATGGATGGGTAGAGCTAGATGTTAAGTATATAGAAGAAAGAAGTACCTTACTAGATATAAAACTTATATTTAAAACTGTAGGAGTTTTATTTGGAGATGAAACAGCATCATAGAAGGAGTGATAAAAGATGAATAAGATTAAGGTGATGAGTGTTTTTGGTACAAGACCTGAAGCTATAAAAATGGCGCCACTTGTAAAAGCACTAGAAGCAGATGAAAGGTTTGAATCTATAGTTTGTGTTACAGCACAACATAGGGAAATGTTAGATTCAGTATTAGAAATATTTGATATTAATCCTAAATATGACTTAAATATTATGGATCATGGTCAAACGATTATAGATATTTCAAATAAGGTACTTAAAGGGGTAGATGAAGTTATAAAAAAAGTTGAACCAAATATAGTGTTAGTTCATGGAGATACATCTACAACTCTAAATGGAGCATTAGCAGCTTTTTATAATAAAGTACCAGTAGGACATGTAGAAGCCGGGTTAAGAAGTCATGATATTTACTCGCCATTCCCAGAGGAAATGAATAGAAAATTAACGGGTGGGATTACTGAATTACATTTTGCACCAACCAAAATTAATGAAAGAAATTTACTTTCAGAAGGTGTAGATAAACAAAAGATACATATTACTGGTAATACAGTAATAGATGCATTATTAAAGGTTATTAATGAAAATCATAAATTTGAGGATGGAATTTTAAATAATATAGATTTTGTTAATAAAAAAGTTGTACTATTAACAACTCATAGAAGAGAAAATTGGGGAGAACCAATGGAAAATATCTTCAAAGCTATGATTGAGTTAATGGATAATAATAAAGATGTAGAAGTTATATTTCCAATGCACAAGAACCCATCTATAAGAGAATTAGCTCATAAATATTTTGACAAATATATAGATAAGGTACATCTAATAGAACCATTAGAATATGTTGAATTTACAAATTTAATGTCTAAGGTTTACTTAATTATGACTGATTCAGGAGGAATTCAAGAAGAAGCACCTGCTTTAGGAAAGCCTGTGATTGTATTAAGAACAGAAACAGAGAGACCAGAAGCTGTAGAAGCTGGAACAGTTAGGTTATCAGGAATTGAAAAAACAGATATATTTGCTATAGGTAATGAATTAATAAAAAATAAAGATGCATATAAAAGTATGGGGCAAGCAACTAATCCTTATGGGGATGGAAAAGCTTGTGAAAGAATATTAAATATAATAGAAAAAAATTTATATATATAAGGGATGTAAAGTAAAATGAAAAAATTAAACATTATAGGATTAGGTTACATAGGATTACCAACAGCATTAATGTTTGCTGCAAATGGAGTTGAAGTAGTAGGTACTGATTTAAATAATAAATTAGTAGAAACTTTAAATGAAGGTAAATTAACTTTTGAAGAAGAAGGATTAGAAGAAGTATTTAATAAAGCTTTAAATAAAGGAATTGAATTTAAAAAAGAATATGAAAAAACTAATAAATATATAATTACAGTTCCAACACCGTATATGACTATGTCTAAGCAAATTGATGCTAACTATGTTATTGCAGCTACTAAGCAAGTGTTAGAAGTTTGTGAACCAAATACAATCCTTGTGATTGAATCAACTATTTCACCAGGAACTATTGATAAATTTGTTAGACCTATAATAAAAGAAAAAGGATTTAAAATAGGTGAAGATATTCATCTAGTACATGCTCCAGAAAGAATAATACCAGGGAAAATGATTTATGAATTAGAACATAATTCAAGAACTATTGGAGCAGATTCAAGAGAAGTGGGAGAGGAAGTTAAATCTTGGTATGAGAGTTTCTGTAGAAGTGAAATAGTAGTTACTGATATAAAAACAGCAGAAATGAGTAAGGTTGTTGAAAATACATTTAGAGATATAAATATTGCATTTGCAAATGAGTTAGCTAAAATTTGCAACAGAGAAGAAATGGATGTATATGAACTTATAAGAATTGCCAATAAACATCCAAGAGTAAACATCCTTACACCAGGCCCAGGTGTTGGAGGACACTGTATATCTGTAGATCCATGGTTCTTAGTTGGAGATTATCCAGATATAGTTAATGTTGTACTTGGAGCAAGAGAAGTAAATGATGCAATGCCTCAATATGTATTTGACAAGATACATAAAATAATGAAGGAAAACAGTATAAAAGATTACTCTAAGGTCGGATTATATGGGTTGACATATAAAGAAAATGTTGATGATATGAGAGAAAGTCCTACTTTGCAATTACTTGATATATTTGAAAAGTATAATATAGATAGTATTAAAATATATGATCCATTTATAAAAGAACAGAAATTTAAAAATCAAGTTATGGATATGGATACTTTTTTAAGTAATACTGAAATAGTTGTAATTTTAGTAAGTCATGATGAAATTAAAAATAGCGAACAATTATTAAATAATAAGATAGTTTACGATACTAGAAATATAATAAATACTGGAAAACTAGTTTATAGAATATAAAAAGCATAGTAATCTAATAACTCATCTTACATAAGTATAGATTTAAGCGAGGTAGTTAAATGAATTTGAGTAAGAATTTTAGAGCTAGTGATGAAAGGTTAATAATATATTTAATGATATTGACACCATTTATAGATTTATTAAATGGTGTGTTTGACCAAATATTAATCACAAATATTTCACCAGGCATATTAATAAGAAGTTGTATTTTAATTTTGATAATGTATATTTATGTAATTCAAAAAAAAGAAAATTTAATAAAATTAATATTTATAATTAGTTTGTTTTTATTTCAAATGTTAATATTGAATTTTTCATATAATATTCGTATACATGATGAAATATCTTTTATTTCAAAGATATATTATAATATGTTTTTATTTTTTATAATTTATGATTTAGCAAAAAGGCATAGAATAAATTTTGAATGTTATATAGATAAATTGGTTTTTGTAAATATAGTAGTTACTATTTCACTAGTTATTACAAAAATTATTGGATTAGGTGAGGGCGCATATGATAATGGGATAGGGTTTAGAGGGCTATATATTGGCCTAAATGATCTTACGGCAGTTTGTATTATTACATTTCCATTTTTACTGTATAAGTTAATAATAGAAAATAAAAAGATTAAATATGGTATTTTTACAATTATATCAGCTTTAAGTATTATTAATATAGGAACCAAAACATCTATAATTATACTAGGCGTAATATTAATATTTTTTATTTGTGAGATAATTTTTAAGGATAAAAGAATAGGAAATAAATTTATTTTTGCTATAGCGATAGTTATATTAATAGTAATATTCAAACGTTTTTTTTGGGATGAATATAGTTCAACGATTTTAACAAGATTACAGTATTTTAGAGAAACATTAGATTTTAAGACATTTTTAGTTAGTGGTAGAAATGTTACTTTAAGAACTGCATTTGATTTTTGGGATGATAGTGTGTTCAATTTTTTATTTGGAACTGGATTTACTAGAGGATCTTTTTTTATAGGAAGTTTTCTTGAAGGTCATGGTATGATAGAAATGGATTTTTTTGATATCTTATATTTTTATGGTGTTATTATGTTTTTAATGATTTTTATACCTTTACTTAAAGCAATGATTAAGTCTATATATATTTTTATGAAATCTAATATATTAATATATAAGGTAATATCATTAATGTATTTAATCACTATAATGATATCTTTTTTAGGCGGACATATTCTATTGAGTCCTTTAGCGGGTATATATTTTGTGGTAGTTTATGGTATGATAAGTCAGATAAATTTAAGAGAGGAAACTTATGAAAAAAGTATTTCAGATAGGTCCTGATATGAATTTAAAAGGAGGAATAGCAACTGTTATTAGGCAAATAAGCTTATCAGAAAAATTAAATAAAAAATATGATCAAGTATTTATTAGTTCAACAAATGATACTAATAAATTGATTACATATTTAAAATGCATAATAACTGTATTGTTTATTAAAAAAGGAAGTATAGTTCATATACATGTAGCATCAAATGGAAGTTTTATTAGAAAATATATACTATTTAAATTGCTTAGAAATAAAACAAAAAAAATAGTTCATATTCATGGTGGCAACTTTATTAATTATTATAGAAAATCAAATAAATTATTAAAATTATGTATTACAGATATGATTAACCAAGCTAATAGTGTAATAAGTGTATCAGATTATATGATAAATGAATTAAAAAGTGAATTTTCTAATTATGATTATAAATTTGCAAAAGTATATAATGGTATAAAATTAGAAAATAAAAAAATTAGATATGAAGATAAACAAAATATTATATTGTACATGGGTAAAATTGTAACATATAAAGGTATTTATGATTTAATAACAGCAATAAATTATATAAAAGATGTATTTGTAGATAATAATTGGAAAGTAGTTATAGCTGGCAATGGAGAAATTGATAAGATTTTAAGTATTATAAAACAAAATGAACTAAGTGAGATTATAGAAATAGCTGGTTGGGTAGATGGGAAAAATAAAAAAAAGTTATTAAAAGACTCTAAAATAACAGTTGTACCATCACATATAGAATCTTTTGGAATCAGTGCTGTAGAAGCTATGGCATATGGAAATGCAATAATAGCGACTGATGTGGGAGCTTTACCTGAATTAATTACTGAGAGTGAAAATGGGTTTATTATAAATAAAAGTGATTGTATAGAGTTAGGTAATAAAATTAAATTTTTAATAAAAAATGAGAAGTTAATAGAGACAATGTGTTTTAAAAATATAAAACATTCACAAAATTTCTCTGATGAATTAATGTTTGAAATGATTATGGAGATATATGGAAATTTGTAGATGATGATTTTGATTAATTCATATTATATTATGCTTTATAATTTAATACAACTATATTATGAAGTTTAAAATCAATTTTAAACTTTATACTCTAAAAATATATGAAATATGGGATATTAATATATTGAACTAGATATGTTTGAGATTTGATTATAAGAAATATTAAAACTAGATATTAAATATTAGAGGATATAGTTTAAAAAGTAGTTGTAT
>NZ_JBOFKN010000031.1:0-1080 GCF_051657365.1 Paraclostridium sp. | reverse complement strand
ATACAAAATGCAAGTTATTTTATTTTATTTTTTCAAAAGTTGTATATTGATTAATTAAATCTTAAGATTATATGATATAGAAATTTAATAAGGAATTTGAAAAAAATTTTATAAAAATTTTTTCTTGATAGCTTGATAGTGTGAAATTTATATACAGTATATATACGAAGAATTAATAATATTACGAAACAATGTATATGGAAAAAAAAGTTAATTAAATGGTTATATCTTTTTAAATTTAAATCTACAAATTTAATTTTTTGAAGTGCTAAAATATTATTATAGTGTGATATAGGAGGAATTGGATGTTACAAGTAAAGTGTATTTTAGTTAAAGGTGGAGAAAATTTAAATCTTTATTCAGAGATTATAAATAAGGTAGCAAGAGAATATAAAGAGTTTAAAAACTATAAGATAAATAATAATTTAGAAGGTTTATTATTAGATTTTGATGTTAATAATAAGTATAGAGATTTCAATCTTACTTTTTTGTGCAGAGAAGATAACTTGAATAGTGATATGATAATAAAATATTCTATATTAAATTTTAACAATGAAAGTGAAACAGACTCTTATATAGTAGTTGATAAATACGATAATAAACATATTAGAATTCAAAGTTTTACTGATGATGAAGTAGTAAATGTTTTAACTATTTCGCAAAGAGATTCTTTAGAAAACATTGTTTATAATCTGAGTGATTATGAAGGAGCTATAATAGATACAGAATTAAAGAAAACAGTAAAAGGTTTAAGTATGGATAATTTAGTGGAAGCTATTTTAGAATATTTTGGTGTGAGAATGGGACATCTATTCAGTAAAACATCAAAAGATATATTAAAATGTGATATAGAAAAGTTATTTTTATCTAAATAGGAAATATATTAGAAAAATTTACTACTATTAAATAGATATTTAATTTAAAGAAAGTTTTAATTTTAGTTCTATAATAGTGCAAAAATGCTTGAATAATTTTACAGTTATATAAAACAAAAAAAACATTTGTAACAAATCCTTGTTATAATTAAGTTCCTACACAAAATCCAACAAAGGAGTTATTTACAAATGTTTCAGGAATTAA
>NZ_JBOFKN010000030.1:0-7007 GCF_051657365.1 Paraclostridium sp. | reverse complement strand
ATATGGTATAACAGACAATAATAAATTTATAAAAAAGATAGATTTAAAAACAGGAGATATTATAACCTTAACATTTTTGGGGGAAATTGACTTTAAGACTATAAATAATATCTTTTCTGATGAATTAGGTTATATTTATTTTATTGATATAAAAAATAATAATATTTTTAAAGGTATACTAAGTATTAATTCAATTAATATTATCAAATTATCAGGTGAAATTAATAATAAAAATATAGAATTTGAAAAGATTGTAGAAAAAGAATATAGTAATATTTCTGAAAAAGAATTTGTAGAGGAATATAAATATGTAAATGTAGATACTATGGTAAGTGGTAGATTAGTTGAATTTGAAAAAATTAAAGAAATTTTAATTGAAGAAAATGTTAAAAATGGCTGTATAAATATAAATAGAACTAATGGTGTATGGGGCTATATTCCTAATAAAAAATTTGAGGGAATAGATTATATTAAATTGAAATTAATTTTATCAAAAAATATTGTATATAAAAAAATTTTTTTTGATATACAAGAAAATATAGTCACTGAAAATAATAATGAAATAAATTTTAATAAAAAAATAAAAAAAGAAAATATAGAGATTCAAGAAATTGAGATGAAATTTAGTGTTGATAAAACATACACAACAAATGGAGATATAATTAAATTTAAAATGTTTATTAAAAATACAGGTGAAAATACTTTAGAAAATTTAACAATTAAAAATTTAAATTCAAAAGGAGCTAAATTTTTTAATGATAAATTTTTAATAAATGGAACAGAAGAAAATTTTGATATAGTACTTTATGAAATTAAAATACCGAAATTAGAAGTTCAAAATGAATTGCACATTGAATATAATCTTAAAATTTTGAGTATAGAAAATAAATTTTTAGAATTTACTCCTCAATTTGAATATGAATATAACTTTAATGCGCTTATTAAAAAGGAGAGCTGTTTTGAAAAAATAAAGATCCAAAATATTATGCCAAATATAAAAATAGAAAAGCTGATTGATAAAGATATTGTAATTGAAGGAGATAAAATTAAAAATACTATAATTATAAGTAATATAGGTAAAATAGATATTAAAAATTTAAAAGTTAAAGAAGTAATAGATAAAAGTTTAGAATATCTTGGAGAACTTAAAATTAATGGAGTTAGTTCTTTTTTATCTTTAGTTGATGGAATAAAAGTACAAAATCTTTTAATAGGAGATAGTTTGGAGATAAATTTCTATACTAAAGTTGTTGAATATAAAATGGAGGTTATTTCGTATAGTACAATAGAACATGAGTATATTGTGAATGATAAAAAATTTAATTCGTATATTGAAAGTGAAATTATAAAACTTAAAATTTTAAAAAATGATATCAAAATAGATAAAAGTATATCTAAAAATAAATTGATAGTAGGAGAAATTTTTGAGTATTATATTGATATAATTAATCAAGGTGAAACAATATTGGAAGGCCCAATTATAAAATGGAAGTTTTCAAATAGTATAGAAGTTATAGAAAGTAAAATAGACGATGATTTGATTAATTTTAGTGATAATGAATATCTAGAATTGCCTAGTTTATATCCTAAAGAAAAAATTAAAATTACGTTAATAGCTAAAGTGAATAGATTATTAAAATCCATAGTTAAAGATTATATTTTTTTAAAGGGAAAATTGATAAATAAAAATTTTATTTTAAATAAAGATGTTGAATATGAAGATATATCAGAAAATTTTATGGAAATTTATAATCCAAGCTTAAAACTTATAAAGTCTGTAAGTGATGAGTATACTGTAGTAAGAGCAGAATTAGAAGCTAAAATTTTAATAATAAATGATGGTGATACAGAATTGCAAGAAGCCATAATTACCGATATATTACCAAAAGAATTAGAGTTTATAAAAAATTCAATTATAATTGATAATTTAGAATGTGAAAACGAAAGTATTATGTCAGGAGTTATAATAAATAATATGAGTCCTGGGGAAGCAGTTGAAATTAAATATAAATTTAAAGTTATAGATATACAAGGAGGACAGCATTTTGTTAAAAATAAAGCAACTGCAAATTATTTATATAACATAAATGACATTAATAGACAAGGTGGTACAGTATATAGTAATGAATGTTCGATAAATATAGAAAAAAATAAATTAAGTATCTCTAAATCGTGGAATAAAGACTTTGCAGTATTAGGAGAAGAAATTGAATTTCAAATAATTATTCAAAATCTTGGAACTTTAGATGCAATAAATGTATTATTTGTGGATGAACTTTTAGACGGGTTGGAACTTGTAAATAGGAGTTTTTCTCTTGATGGAGAGAATGTTAATAATGTAAATATAGAAAGAGGAATTATTATTGGGAATATATGTATAGGTGAAGTGCGAAAGATTATATATAGAATTAAAATTTTAAAAGTTAAAAATTTATTAGAGTATAATACTAAAACTTATATTAAATATGGATATATTCTTGAAAATGGAAAAATTGGAAGCTTGATAAAATGTGTAAAAAATAGTAATGAAAAAAAACTTAATTTAGCTTTTTCTAATTTTAATATAGTAGAAAAAGATAATATCTTAAAAGTTTATAATCCTAAACCTAAAATAAAAGTTATAGATAATATAAAGAGCGATGTAAATATTTATAGTAGTTATATAATAGAAACAGCTAAAAGTAAATCTATAGAAGGGAAAATTTTAACTGGATATAAATTAATGATCTATGGAGTATTAAAGCAAACAGTTGAATATATTGCATTAGATAGTGATGATGAAATTTATTCTATCGTGTATGAAATACCTTTTTATGATGCTATAGTTTTGCCTGTAGGATTTGATATTTCTAATAAAGTAGAACCTTATGGAAAAATTGAAAAGAATATATATAAAAAATTATCTGATGATAAAATTTATAGTAGTAATACTATTTTATTACTTGCTAAAATTTTATCTATTTAAGGGGAGGGATAATGATGCTTATAAGAGATTTAGTAGAATATAATGGAATAGAGATATTAAATATTCCTAAAAATGACAACATTTTTAAAAATATTTATTTAGAAGAAAGAGTTCTATTGCCACTAAATAAACATGATATAAAACAAATTACAAAAGTAGATATATTTTGTGATATAACAGAAAGTAAAGTGATAAAGACAGCAATGGGGAAATCATTTGAGGGACAAATTTTAACTGGTGGAAAATTATTTGTTGCTGGTAATATGAAAATTAAGTTTCAGTATATTTCCTATGATGGTGAGCAACTATTAAATAGTTTTATTCATGATTCTTTATATAGTGGGACAATTGTTTTACCAGAGGGAAGTAAAGAGGAATTGTATATACAAGCTAATACGTTTGTTGAAGATCTTTATATTATATCTTATAGAGAAAGAGAAATTTATTTAAGTATAGATTTATTATTATTGGCTAGTGTGTGTTAGGAGGATTTATATGAATTATAAAGAAGAGAATAAAGTTTATCCTAAAAATGCACTATATTTTATTAATTTTGATATTTATGATTTTTATGATTTATCGTTTGAAGATCCAGAGGTTGAATGTGTTAATGCTATAAAGGTTTGGCCAGATATTGAAGAATTTAATATTGTAGAAACTGATATTGGAATTTCAAATGAAGGAACTATATTAACAGGATGTAAAATTTCAGTTCTTATTAAGTTTAGTGAAAAGATTACTTATAGTGCTAAATTTAAGGAAAAACCTGTGCATATAATTTATAATGAATATTATAAAAGTAAAAGTATAGTCATTCCTAAAGAAATAAACGGAATAGATATAGAGGCCTTAGTTCGTGCAAGAAGAGTTAATATCACACCTTATATTGAATATTCATACGTAAAAAAAGTTACTAATAAAAAAATATATAAGTCAATGTCTGTATTAATAGATTTAAAAGTATGTTAAAGATAATATATAAAATAAAGCTACCACTTTTAAAGTGGTAGCTTTAATAATAAAATACTTATTTTTTTGTTAAGAAAACGTTTAACTTAATCGTTAAACCATAAATGCAATTCTCTACGAGCTGTTTCAGCTGAATCAGATGAATGCACTGAATTTTCAGTAAGAGAAACTGCAAATCTATCTCTAATTGAACCTTTTTCAGGATCTCTAGCACTACCATTTAAAGCTCTTATTCTTTCAATAGCATCGTCACCTTCTAATTCAATTGCTACAAGTGGACTTCTTGTTATATAAGTGATTAACTCATTAAAATAACTTCTACCAGCATGTTCTATATAATGTCTAAGAGCTTTTTGTTTTGATACTTTTTCAAGTCTAAGATTTACAACTTTCAAGCCGGCTTTTTCATAAATACTTATGATTTCACCGATTAGATTTCTTTCAACAGCATCTGGTTTAATAAGAACTAAACTTCTTTCCATAAAAATCACACTCCATATTTTAAAATAAATTTTAACTATAATAATACAGTTTTATGGTAGAAATTTATAGGGGGAAGGCTAACTTAAATACATTTTACTAATTAAAAATTTATTTTATAGCTACTCTTTTTATTTAAATAAATAAAATATTTCTAGACCATCAATTGTATAGTATTAAATAGTTTTTATTATTTAGCATTTAATCTAAATAATTCCTTTATATTAAATATATTGTATACCTATAGATAGTACAATATCAACTTATTGATTTTAAAATTGTAGCAAAAACGTTTACTTAAAATTGTTGAAGTATTAAGTAAAGTAATAAATTTTATAGAGAGAAGTCCAACTATTTAAATTTCTAATATGGATTTAATCTTTTAAAGTTAAATTAAATTGAAATTTCAGAAAATTTAAAAAATAATAATTTTATAATTTTAGCTCAAAAACAAAAGAAAGCACTAAAAAATGCTTTCTTTTAAAAATTTTATTCGCCTAATGATTAAAATTTTATACGTAATTTTATAATTCAATATAATAACTATTGCGCCTATTCAACAGTTACTGATTTAGCAAGATTTCTAGGTTTATCTACATCACAATCTCTAGCTATTGCACAGTAGTAAGCTAAATATTGTAATGGAACTACTGAAAGTAGTGGTGTTAATAAATCATGAGTTTTTGGTATATAAATAACATGATTAGAAACTGATTCAACAGATGTAAAACCTTCTGTTGCAACAGTGATAACATTAGCACCTCTAGTTACTGTTTCTTTAATATTACTTATAGATTTTTCAATAAGATTTTTCTGAGTTACTAAAGCTAATACAGGAATATCATCTGTAATAAGTGCTATAGTACCATGTTTTAGCTCGCCTGATGCATATGCTTCAGCGTGGATATAAGAAATTTCTTTGTTTTTTAAGGATCCTTCAAGAGCAACAGTATAATCTAATCCTCTTCCAAGATAAAACATATCTTCTTTATCTTTAAGGATATTAGCTATTTCTTTCATCTGAGCATCTGTAGTATCTAAAACGATATCTATTTTTTCTGATATTGTTGAAAGTTCTGATAAAATAGATTGTGTAGTAGTATCATCTATTTTGTTATTTAATTTAGCTAAGTGTATAGCGATTAAATAAAAAGCTGCTACTTGAGTTGAATATGCTTTTGTAGATGCAACAGCAACTTCAGGTCCAGCATATGTGAATAATACATCATTTGCCTCCCTCGCAACAGCACTGCCGACAACATTAGTGATACCAATTACTCTAGCACCATTTTTTTGAGCTTCTCTTAACGCAGCTAAAGTATCTGCAGTTTCACCAGATTGAGATACTACTATCATTAAAGTATTTTCATCAAGAATAGGATCCTTATATCTGAATTCAGATGCTACATCAATTTCAACAGGAATTCTAGCAAGTTTTTCAATTGAATATTTACCAATCATTCCAGCATGATAAGCTGTACCACAAGCAACTATATATATTTTGTTGATTTTATTTAAATCTTCTTTAGTAAGAGAAATATTATCTAAAATAACATCTTTTTTATCTTCAGATATTCTACCAGCTAAAGTGTCTTTTATTGCTTTTGGTTGTTCGTGAATTTCTTTAAGCATGAAATGAGTATAACCATTTTTTTCAGCTGAAGTTTCATTCCAAGTGATTTTAAAGATTTCTTTTGAAATTTTTTCACCATTGATATTTATAAAATCAATATTATCTTCAGTTAGAATAGCAACCTCATTATCATCCATTATATAAACATCTTTTGTATATTTTAGTACTGCTGGAATATCAGAAGCAATAAAGTTTTCGTTTACCCCTTGTCCAATAATTAAAGGACTATCCTTTTTAACAGCTATTAATTTATTTGGCTCAAATTTTGACATTACGGCTATAGCGTAAGATCCTTTTAAGAACTCAAGTGCTTTTAAAGTAGCCTGTAAAATATCCCCATTATAATTCATATCTATAAGATGTGGAATTACTTCTGTATCAGTTTCACTTTTAAATACATAACCTTTATCTTCAAGCATTTTTCTTAATTCTATATAATTTTCAATAATTCCATTATGAACAACATTTATACTCATATCTTTATTAAAATGAGGATGTGAGTTTGTATCTGAAGGAGCTCCATGAGTTGCCCATCTAGTATGTCCAATTCCAATGTTTGAATATTCATTGTTTGCTATACTATCCTTAAGATTTTTAACTTTACCTAATTTTTTTAAGATTTTTATATTATCATTTTCAAGAAAAGCAATTCCAGCAGAGTCATATCCTCTATATTCAAGTTTTTCAAGACCTTCTAAAAGAACTTTTATTGAATTATTATTTTTACCTACGTAACCTACAATTCCACACATAATAAGTGTCTCCTCTCTTGTTTAACTATATTTAACAAGCTTGTGTTTTATTTTTAAAAATATCTTTTGTTATTTTTATTCTAACATAAAAAAATTTTTTTGAAATACATTTAAAAAAATATATTATTTTATTATTAAATTTAGTATATCAATTAATTTTTTGTATATTTATAATTTAAAAAATGATAATTTTATATAAAAAATAATA
>NZ_JBOFKN010000029.1:0-42715 GCF_051657365.1 Paraclostridium sp. | reverse complement strand
AATACGATTAATTTATATTTATAAATGATTATAAAGTAATATAACTTAGACTTAAACATTAAAAATATTAAATACATTAAAATTGATTTAAACGATTAAAAAATTAGGAGGACTAAAAATGAAAGAAGGATTTGTAGTTTTTTTTGATACACCACACAATACTCATGATTTTTCTGAGATTGATGGAATTTTTTTCAAAAATAGAGGAGAAACATTCAATGATATAGATAGAAGATTAATTGGTTTTAAAGATTTTATAAAAGAAAATGGATTAACACCAACTACATATGAAATACAAGATTTAAAAACAAAAAAAAATAAAATATACACAATTTCAGAATCTATAAAAAATGAATATGAAAATTTCGAAATAAATATGCTTTCACTATCAAAAGATTATATTTTTGAAAATAGCTTTAAAATAGAAGTTTATAAAACTTTATACAATTATCATAAGTATACTGGAAATTTAAAAGAAACTTTAGCTTTTTTATACGAAGAATTTTTAAAATGCGATGGATTTTCTTTAGCAACACATGAAGATATAGAAATATTCCTGAATAAAATTCGGTAATTTGCAAATAACAAATTACTTATATATAATTTGTTATATATAGGTAATTTATTTCGGAGGTGTCTTATGACAAATAATTTTTTTAAAATCACTTTGCCTTATTCTGAAGAAACATTTATACAAAATAAAGGTGAAGGAATTTTCGCTACAGCTTGCAGTGAAATAGATTTCAATAAAATACATAATCAATTTTATTTTGGAGAAGCTTATGTTATAGCTAGAAATGATTCCATTTATTACCCAACTTTAATCTCTTACGGAGATAAATTAAAGGTTAAATGTAATGGGATAAATAGAGCTATACTAGACAAAGAAATTTTGTTGGAGTTACTAAAAAAAACAGATCCACTTGAAAATCTAAAAAAAATTACACTTGTAAAAAAATGTGGCAATTGTGGTAAAACAGATATTATAAAGTACAAGGATAATAAATAGGTGTAAAATGAAAGCATTTAATAAAAAGAGAAAAAGAAAACATTCACCAAAAATAAGAAAAATTAACAATATATTTAATTTTAAAAAAATAAAACTTAAATATCCATACAACGAATCTTTAATTATAAAAAAATATAAAACTTTTTTTATTTCCAAAGATACAAAAAAAGTAGTTAGACAAATAGTTTTCAAGATAACAGATTCTATAAATCTTAGCTGTATAAGCGGTAATGGATTAGGATATCTTTGTTCTAAAAATTATTGGGAAGTAGCTTTGATTAAAGAAAACTCTCTAATACCAAATACGTTAAAACCTGGATTAATTCCAGAAAAAGTAGAAGAAATAATAGAAAAATTAAAACTACTTAATGAAGAAAAAGACATTTTAGAATATATGGAGCAGAAATAATTATGTTAGTAACAACAAATATAAAAGGATATGAATTTATAGAATTTTCTATGTCCCAAAAAAAATTAACAGATAATGGCATAGAAAAAATAAATAATCTTATCGATAAAAAATTTAAAAATATGTACAAAGAAGGTTTCGGCGGTGTCCTTCAATCTATCATGGTAACAACACAACCTTTTGAAAATTTTAATGCATTATCTCTTGTCTTCACTTGTACTATCGGTGGAAAAAACAATTTCTTTGTAAAAAATAAACTAGATTATATTCAAAAAACTTTTGAGGATATTCTAGATACTAAGTTCACAGAAGTTATAATACAAGTTCCTAAAGAAATTGAAAAAAAGGAGATTATAGAATGAAAACAATAGATTTCAATAAAACTAGCAACGAAGAAGCAATTTATATAACTATGAATATTTTGCAAGATTTCTTTCCTAAAACATATGAATTTATGATAAACAAAAATCCAAAAACTTTAGATGAATTTAAAATTATTTTATATAAAATAGATCGGACTATATTAAATGAAGAAACTAAAAAAGAAGTAGATTTATTAAAACATTTTGCTAGTAAAAATAAAGATATAAATAAAGAATTTGAGACTATGGAGCTAGATAACGATACTCCACAAGCTATTTTTAATAGATATAAAGCAGCATCTTGGGTAATAATTTCAAATTCTCCAATTTTATATTCAAAGGAATTTTTATGGTTTTAATAAAATTAATAATATTAATAATTGTAGTTATATTTGCTACAGCATTTGTTACAAGGAGTTTATAATGGAAATGATTAATATAAAAATAAATAAAAAGTTATTAGATATTTTAGAACATTTAGAAAAAGAAAGAATATCAGATAAATTACAAAAGAAAACATCAGGCACTAGAAATCCTATTTATATAGTAGAAGATTGTAATTATATAGATTGTTTGCCAGAAGATGCAGATAAGGCATTATTAATACCTTACAACTCTTTTGAAGGATACACTTTAAAACAAATACATAATGGAACATTGAAAAAAGATTTTGATTTAAGCGATTGTTTAAATGACTCATTAAAAGATGCAATGGACTTAGAAGAGGTCAAAGATATTCTTGAAACGTCTAAAGAGTCAGAAAATCTTATGTACAGCCGTACAACATATCAATGTCTAAATTGGGAAGAAAAAGCTATCTTTTTAAATTATAAGGATGCTTCTGATTATATGAAATATCAATCACATAATTTAAGCCCAGATAGTAGAATATACGTTAAATCTCTAGGATACGATAATAGAAGTGTTTTTCCTAAATTTCTTGATATTTTAGAGAATGAAACTTTAATAGAAAGAGAATAGAATAATGAATATAATAGAAACTTTAAAAAAATTACCACAATATGAGGAGTTAAAAAATTTAACAGTAAATAAATATATTAAAGGAGATTCACCAAATACATCAGAAATTTTAAATTTTATAAAAAAATATGGAGCTATTGGTTTCGAAATCTTTAAAGCTCATAGTTTATCAGAAGGACTATATTGTTATCCTACAAAAGAGTTAGAACTTTTTTTAAAAGAAGAAATATCAAATTATAAAAATCCAATAGAAATAGGAGCTGGTAACGGATACTTAAATAAAATAATTGGAATAAGAGGAACTGATTCTATGATTCAATTAACACCATCTATAAAAGCATATTATGAATTGAATAACCATTATCCATTAAACTATATTAATAAAAATATTGAAAAACTAACAGATTTAGAGTCTATAGAAAAATATAAACCAGACTTAGTTATAGCTAGTTGGGTTACTCAAAAAACATCTTTGGAAAAATATGACGAGGGATTTATACATGGTGTCCAAGAAATCAAATGGTTAGAAGAAAATTCTGTAAAAAAATATATTTTTATAGGAAATTTCAAAACTCATATGAATAAAAATATTTTCGATTTAAAAGAATTAGAAAAAATAATTAAAAAGAAAAATAATAAAATAGGTTTTGATGTTGAATTTATTTTAGGAGGAGGTTCTTTTTCTAGAAGCGAATTAGTCGAACAAAATTTTATTAGTGTAATTACTAAAAATAATTCTGGAGAAGTTACTTATAAAACAAATGATAAAAGAAATATTCATAACTTTGTATTCAATTTACGTGAATTATTATAAATTTGTAAATTATTAAACATTATGTTATTATAATATATATGTTTTGAGAGTATTGATTTTTAAATTCTATAAGTGAGATATACCGTAATAAAGTTTATCACTTATAAAACTTTCGTTTCTTATAAAAATTTAGAAACTTATTTTATTTTTTTACGTCAATTAAAAAAAGAGCAAGTTGGATTTAGGGAAACCTATATCGCATGTGTGCTCTTTTTTTTTATTTTTTTAGCGGATGGAATTTCCCACCCACCCACCAAAAATTAGAAAATATAATGATACTATGGCAGTTTCTATTTTTAATATATTTCGGTCTTCATTATATCTTGAAAACTAGCTATTAATTTATTTGATAAATATTTAGTAATTTCACTTATATTCTTTAAAGCCTCATCTTTTTTGGCAACTGAATCTTTAGTAGACTTGGTATATTCTTCAAAAGGTCCTGAGTAAACAGAAATTATATATTCTTTTTGCCCAGATATAAGGCTCGTTGTTTTAATTATTACATTTCTATAGAAATGAATTTTATCAATAGAAGTTAAACTATCATTAGTTAATCTTTCAATAAAATTTATTATCTTTTTATTCGTCAAATCTAATGTAGTTTCATTTATATTATTTCTCTCAACAATAAGCCTAAGTTCATTTTCGATATTGTGGAACATTAATGATAAATAAGTTTTTATGAATAGTCTATAATCATCACTTCCCATATAAGAATTATCGGCTATCATCTTTTTCATTTCTATTAACTCAACTTCAAACTTGGAAATTTTATCCTCTTGCTTTCTATAAGATTGTTTGAATAAATCAAATAGTTCTTTATTTTGATTTAATTTAACTTTTTCTCCATCAGTTTTAATATCATCTGATTGTTTAGCTGAATTTATTTTATTAGTAAAGTAATTTTTCAAAAAATGAACTGTAGTTCCTAACAATATTCCTGTTATTCCAAATTCTATGTATTTCTTTTCCATATCATCTCCTAATAAACTGCCATTATAAAATTATACTCTTAATCACGATTTTGAAAAATTTGATTTTATTTAATATAATTTTTTTATTAATTAAATTATATACGGAGGTTTTTAATATGTTTATGTCTAGAGAAGCATCTATAAAAGTTCAGGAAATAGATGATTTACTTTGTGGAACTATTTTAGTTCATATGCTTGATCCTAAAATAATAGCTAAAAAAAATTCTAAAAATAGCAAAGGGGTTTACTTTGATGATGAAGATGCTCCAAGTATAACTAAAGCTAAAATAGTTAAGGTTAGTAGAAGTTTACCAGAAGAAATGAGAATGTTCTTAGAAAATAAATTAGCTATGGTTAATATTTATTCTGGTAAAGACTATTGGAAAAATGATGAAACTGGAGAATTGTTAATACTTATGAATTTAGAAGGTGTTCTATCTGTATTAAAGAGCAATAAAAAAGGAAAAAAAATTGAAAAGAAATAACTCAAAAGAAATATCATTAAATCTAATTCATAGTTCAAGGAGAAGTGGAAAGAGTCATAATTTAGTTAATGAAGCTTTAACTTATGCTATTAAAAATAAAAAAAATAAAATTAGCATTATAACTGTTAATAGAGAAAATATAGCCGATATAATTTGCTGTAATTTTTATGTTGATGAAGTTATAAAAAAATCTTTAAGCCACTTAAAATTAAAAACAAAGATAGGAATAATTGATGTTGCTATTCTTAGTTTTGAAAGTGCTTTAAGACCTAGAAGAAACTTTGGAGAAAAGATATATTTTGATGAATTTGCAATCGAAAGAAATTTAAAAGCTTCATTAAAATTATTAAATATACTATCAAATAATAATGTAAAAGAAATAGATTGTTATTTTACCAGTCTTATTCCTAATTTAAATAAAACATTATTTGATTTAGTTATATATTATATAAAAAATGGAAGACATATAAATGAATTAAAAAAACAATTACTTCATCACTACAAAAAAGAAGAAATAGAGAACCATTGGAATATCTTAGCTGATAGTGTATATGTAACTACCAATTCAAATATAACTATAAAAGAAGAGTATATAAATACAATTAACACCAAACTTAACACAGTAACTTCTTACATGGATTTATTTTCATTAGAACAAACTATATTTAATAGTTTTATTTCTAAAGATTTATATGGATTCTTTTTTGAAAATAAACCTTTATACAAAAGATTAAATTCATATGCTTGTTCCAGAATGAATAAAATTAAAGAAAAATTAAAAGAGACGAATTCGTCTCAAAAAAGTTAAAGGTGATAAAAATGATTCTAAAGGTGATAACGAAGTTTTTCAAAAAGTACAAGAAAAAACAAAAAGGTATCATTAAAATAAATGGAAATATTATAAGAATAGATAACGATATAGAAAGTTTACAAATAAATAATGGAAATATTTTTATAAACGGTAAGAAACTTAAACATGAAAATAAAGATGAAAAAGTAATTAACGTTGCTGTTTATGGATTGGTAGAAAAAATTGATGTAGATAGATGCAACGAAATTAAAGTTGATGGAAACGTTAACTACTTAAAAAATACAAGCGGTGAAATGTTTATTAAAGGTGATGTTTATTCTGCAACAACAGTTTCAGGTAATATAAATTGCAAATCAATAATAGGAAATGCAAATAGTGTATCTGGGAATATTTCAAAAAGAATTTAGGAGGAAATAAATGATAAGATTAATTTTAGGAGCAACAGCAACAGTAGCTACAGGACTTGTTTTAAGCACATACAAGAAATGCCCGTCAGATAGTTTGCTTGTTAGGTATGGAATAGGTGGAACAAAGGTTTTAGAAGGTAAGGGACTATTTGTTATTCCATTCTTACAAAGTCATAAACTTATGAGTCTTAACCCACACAACTTAGACATAGCACTTGATGAAGATTCAGGAGTTGCAACTAAGGATAAAATAAGAATAGAAGTTGAAGCTGATGCTACATTTGCTGTATCCAAAGAAGAAAAAGAAAGAAAAGTAGCTACTGAAAGATTACTTAACTTTAAACAAGAAAATACAGTAGCATTAGTTAAAGAAATTTTAACAGGACAATTAAGATCAATAGTTTCTGAAATGAATTTTGAAGACTTATTAGAAAATAGAAAAAAATTAATGGAAAAAGTTTCTGAATCTACTGAAATTGAATTAAGTAAGTTTGGTTTAGATTTAATGAATTTCAATATTAAAATGATAAAAGACCTTGATGGAATAGTAGAACAATTAGGTAAAAAAGCTAGTGCTGCTGCTAGATCTGGCTCTGAAATATCTATAGCTGAACAAGAAAAAAATTCAGCTACAGCTATCGCCAACTCTACAAAAGAAAAAGAAGTTTCTATAGCTAAAACAAATTCAGAAAAAACTAAACAAGTTGTTGAATATAAAATCGACGAATCAGCAGCAGAACAAAAAGAAATAGCTGAAATAGCTGAACTTGAATATAATACATCTCTTAAAAAATCAAATATCAAAATAGAAACTGAAAAGAAAATAGAATTAAATAATATAAATTCTAAAAAAGAAATAGAGTTAAGTGATGAAAAAAGTAAACAAGAAATAACAGATGAAAAAATAGTAACAATAAAAAAAGAATACTCTTTATCTTTAGAAGAAAAAAGAATTGAAGAAATCACTTCAATAACTATAGAAAACGAGGCTAACAAATTAACAGCAGAAAACGAACTAGAAATAGCTAAAGTTACAGCTGATAAGACTTTAATTATAGCTGAGGCTAATGCTAAAGCTATAAAGCTAGAAGCTGAAGCTAATGCGTCTGCTGAAACTTTACCTTTCTCTAAAAGAGTAGATATAGAAAAAAGATTAGTTGAAATATATGGAGTTGATGGAGCTTTAAAAATTAAATTAATGGAAACTCTTCCTAAATTAACTGAACATTATGTAGATGCTATGAATAATATTACTATTGATAGTATTAATGTTATAACTAATGGTAATGAAGATAATAGAGGTGCTATTGGTGGTGAAATAGGATCTACTGTAAATAATCTTGTATCTAGTATTCCTATGATTAAAATGGCTAATGATTTAGCTAGAGGTCTTAACTTCCCAGAAATTAATCTAACAGGTAATAACAAAGAGCAACAAGTATTTGCAGAATTAAAACCTTTAACTATAAAACCTGAAGAAAACATAACTTTATTTAAAAATGAAACTGAAGTAGAAATTGAAAATCAATAAAAAAAGGCATTCTTTTGAGTGCCTTTTTTTATTAGTTTATATTATTCTCAATTCTCTAAGATTCGTTTTTATTTTAACGTATAAATACGGATTTTTCTTATGAAAAATCTCAAATAATGGCACTCCTCCACCTTGTGATTCCATTTTTTTTGTAAATCTAATAGCTAACTCAAAATTCATTTTTTCAGGATTACAATGATATGATACACACGTTTTAGGTCTATCTTTATATATTACACATCCTTTTTCTGGATAACTATATGGACAAAAACTAACATGTTTTATTCCATCTTTATTTATTCTATCTACAAAATCATTTATTATCTCATTTGTAAGTTTACTAGCCAAAATTTCTAATTCATCTTTTGATATCAGTGTTACTATACTGCAGCAGTGATTGCAATTATTACAATTTCCATTTTCATCTGAAAGAATTTCAATTCCATTCATTTCATTAATTATCTTCATGTCTGATTCTGCTTTTTTTAACATTTCAACATTGTTAGATTTCTTTAATTTCCTTACCATTATACACACTCCAGTTATTTTAATTTTAAACTGTATACTCTAATTTCTTTATAAATATATTTATTCAAAATATATAATATTCTATGTCATCAATATAGCTAACAACATAATTTATTTTCAACCATATATTAGATAATTCACATTATAACATAAAAAAAAGAGGATCATTCCTCTTTTTTAAAATTTTATTTCATTAAATTTATAACCAATACCAAGAGAATTTCTATATTTAGAATCCTCTCCTTCGAATAGAATTTCTAAATATTTTTCATCACCAAATCTAAGACCACTAGCTATATATAAGCCATTACTTTTAGAATCTAAATCACTAGATAATCCTATTCTAAATACAGGCATAACATGATTAGGCAACTCTTCTATTTTATGTTTTAAATAAAAAGGAATTCCTACTCCTGTATAAAAATTCGAATAGTCATTTTGTTCATCCATAAATTTAATTTGATTTCCAACAACTAAATTTATTTCTGATACACTTCTGTTTATCTCAATTTTTTTTCCATATTCAACTGTAACAGGAAATGAAAATCCCTTTGTCGTTTCTATTCCAATACTTAAATTTACAAAATCTTCTTTCATGAAAACATCAGCCTTTGACAATCCAAATAAAGAAAACATAAACAATAACATAAATATTTTTTTCATAATTATTTCTCCTTTGTTTTTTTTAGTTGTTCTTCTATTTTATTCATTTTTGTTAATTTGTCATTTTTTCCATTTATTAATAAAACTATTTTTAACCCTTTCCATATTCCAAATAGTAAACTTTCGATTTTTCTCATAATTTAATCTCCTTAATTAAACCATCTAAATTTAACTTTCACAGCTCCGCCATTTTTACTCTTAAAATAATTCAATAGGCTTGTTGTTATACTTGAATTTTGATCACCATATGCGCCTTGACTTGCACTCCACACGAAAATATATTCTGATAAAGTATCAACTACTATTCCAACTTTGTTCGTAAACTTAGATCCATTTAAGGCTATTGAAAAAATTGAATTTCCAAATAAATTTGTAGCTCTAACTTCTGATAATGTCAATCCACTTCCTTCTATATTTCTTGGAGATAAATTACCCATAGTTCCATTTCTAAAGCCCCATGCTGTTTCTCCTGGCCATTGTCTAACATCTAATGTATAAGTAATTTGATTACTCTTACCTCTTAAATCACTCATAGCAATTTGCCCACCAGTTCTTCCTGCAAGCTTTCTCACATCAGAGTCATTTAATGATATTTGCCCACCTCTACCTAATTCACTTCTAACATCATATAGCCCTATTGTTCCTGTTGGAGTTGCTTTATTTATGTTTTTATTCATCTCTATATCTCCTATAACTTATATTTTTCTAATATAATTGGCCTAATCACTTCTTTTGATATAGTTTTAATACTATGCGGATTAATGTTATTTAAATATAATATCAAATCATCAATATTATCTTCTGAAGATAATAATCCATTGTTTTTCATAAACATGATTTGTTGAACTGCCTCCACTTCACTATTGAAAAAAACAATCTTTTTATTTAAATAATATTCTAAAAGTTCTTCCTTAGAATAATTTTCATTCCACTTATTTTCTTTATTATCCCAATATCCATTTATTATGAAATCAGGTTTTGGAATATATATTAACTCATTATCATCATTAATATACTCTCCTGGTAATAATTTTTTTATACCTTTCTGAACTTGAATATATATAGGCATTTCTATAATAGAATCAGATATCTCATCATACCAAGGACAATTAGGTATTGATGTTCCCTCATATTCACCAACATCTTTACCATATTTTTCTATGTAATTATCAATTCTAGTTTCTGACTCTTCATAAATCCATATCCCGTTATTTTTGGCATATTTTTTACTCAAATAAAAAAATTTATTTTCCATTTTTTAGATCACTCCTTTTAAAATTAAAAGATTTTCCAGTTTCTCAATTTGTTTTTGTTGTTCTTGTATAGCTCTCCATAATAAAGGAGTTATTTTGGCATAATCTATCGTTTTTATTGGAATGTCGCCTATTTTATTTCTAATGTCATCAGAAAGATCATTTCTATGATTGACTGGTGCTTCTTGAATAATTTGTGGTAATATTTTTTCAATTTCTTGAGCTTTAAACCCTATTTGAATTTTACCTTCTTCATTGTAACCCAATTCTTTTGCAAATTCATTTTGTTCATAATAATAAGGATTAATGCTCATAATCATATTTAAAGCTCCATTTATTTCTTTGAAATTTTTCTTTAATCTTTCATCAGAGTAATAAGCAATTATATTATTTGTGCATGTTATATCGTTTCCAGCAACATGAATAGGTTTGTTATTATAAGTTCTTATCCATGTAGAATCTGTCATATACCATCCTCCACCATAACTTTCTGAGTACCATCCCGTATTGCCAGTAGTTCTAATCCAATTACTTAATTTTATAGTTCCATATGATCCTCCATCAGACATATAACCATGTGAATGATTAACATTAGCTTTAGAATTTGGATCAAAGTTTCCAGTATGCCATACATTATTTAAGTAAAATCTCCTACTGTTATTAGCCCAATATGATAAACTTCCATCTCCTTCCCAATTAAATCCAGTATCATTGTCACCGATGGCTAATGAAACAGCTGGTTGTTGACCAGTTCCACCACTAAATTTAGATGCATCAATCATTGCTCTACCAGATATAGATAAAACACCTGACATACACACTTTTTGACCACCATCAGTCCAAATTCTAGCATCATAATCAGCTCCAGATCCGCTTAAATGTAAATCTAAATATCTTCCTAACTCGTGAACTCCTCCATATCCTGGATTTGTAAGTTTTTCATTCCTTACTTGAGCAACCATATTTGTTGTTGCATATTCTGTTGTAGAATTTGCTCCTATAGAACTTGAAGCACCCCAGTTGTTAACATTATTAAGACCTATAAAATATTTTAATTGACTTCCATTATAAACAAAACTTTGACCTGAATCTCCTTGTGAACCCCAGATATGAGTCGGATTCGCAGTACCCCATGCCCAATTCAATGCAACATTTGTAACATTACCAATTCCTAAATCTCCTTTTGTTGTACCATGTGGATTACTTCCTGAGCCAGGATGAGTATAATTATTTGCTCCTACAGCTATTCCATCTAATTTTGATTTGTCTCCTTTTGACATAAACCCATCTGTTGAACTCGTTGCAGTACTATGCCCATGACTCCCTTCTGCTTTCCCATTCCATTTAGTTTTTTCTGTATCAGTAACGTGCCTTGTATTTCCATCATTCGGGTGCACATAATTATTTGCTCCTGTAGCTATTCCATCTAATTTTGATTTGTCTCCTTTTGACATAAATCCATCTGTTGAACTTGTTGCAGCACTATGCCCATGATTAGAATTAGCTTTGTTTCCTAATTCAGATTTTATTGATGTGATTTCTCTTATGTTAGCATCAGCTTTTCCATTTACTTCAGTTATTTTCTTTGTTAATTCACTATCAATTAATTTTAAATTATCGATTTCAGTCAATACTTCAATAACTGTATCTGCTATGTTATCTTGTAAAAGTTTATTATCATTAACTATAGTTGTTATTGCCAAAATTTTATCATTTAATATTTTAGCTACTTTTGCACTAGATGAAGTATTACTATCATTGGCTTCTAGACTATCAGTAATTGGTCTCCAAGTATTAGTATTTACAGCACTTACAACAACCGTTCCATCTGGTTTTTTATCGATTACAATATTTGATCCAGCTTCTAAACTTATATTTGAATTACCATTATGTAAAACTAAATTTGTACCATCATAACTAGCTTGTAAATACATATTACTTTTTATGAATCCAGCGGGGATTTCATTTCCATTAACATCCAGTAATTTCAATTCATTTGTTAAATCAGAAAGTTTTACTCTTATAGGACCAGTATTAGTATTTTCAGCTTTAAAAATACAAACTAAGCCTTCATGAACATTGGTAAATCTATTTGTATATGATTCTAATTTTAATAAATTTGTACCTGTACATTTGAACGGCATAACTTTTATAAAACTAGGACTCATATTTATTATCGTTCTATATTTAGACATAAATAGTTTTCATCTCCTTATTTACTTTAATAAAAAGGTTATCACCAATATAAGCGATAACCTTAAAAAAACTATAACATGAACGGAACATCTAGTATAATAAATGCTTTTTTAACTCCATTTTCTGTTATAACTTTATATAACGATTGAACTATTCCTTCGCTATAAATATTCTTAGTAACTAATCCAACACCTATTTTTGATACAGAATAAATTTCGCCATTTGATAATTCATCTCCACTATCATCTTTGTATCCTGAAGGTATGTTGATTATGCCATCAAAAAAAACATTAAATTTATTATCATCTACTTTTATAGCTATTCCTTCTGCTGTTTGTTCTTTACTTACATCTACTTTTACCCATCCTTCTGGAGTGTAAAAAACAGGCTCAAAAACAAATCCATGATTAACTTTTTCTATAGTTAAAAACTTTTGTCCTTTTATTATCGCTATTTCTTCAGAATTAGAATTCAAAACTCTTTCTAATATTGCTAATTCTTCTTTAGATGCTTTTTTAGTAAGTTCTACAGCTATGTTATTAGCAAAGTTAGGGTCATTATTAATCGCATCAGCTAACTCTTTTAACGTGTCTAAAGTTCCAGGTGCAGAAGCAACAATTTTCTCTAATTCTTCTGCTATTTTTCCAATAGTTTCATTTTTATTGTAATAGTTTAACAACTCATTTTTATCAACTTTACTATCTGAAATATTACTTGTTATCCCTTCTAAAGAAGAAACTTTCGATTCTAAAGAGCTGAAGTTTGTTTTATCAACCTTATCAAGTGCTAAAGTTTGAATTTCTTGTTCGTTTTTTGTTGCTAAAGACTTTATATTTTCTACTTCTACTTTCGTTGCCTTTGAATCTATTTTGTTATTTATTTCTGGAATTACAGTATTCTCAATATTTAAAATTTTTGCAGATAGCGTTTTTACAAATTTAACTATTTTTTCTAAAGTAGAGAATTCTGAATCATTAACAATTAGTTTTTGATTTAACAGTTCTATATCAGAATTTATTTTAATTATTTTTTTGTCATTATCACTTTTGAAAACATTAAATTCTTTAACAAATTCAACTATTTTTTTAGATAAACTTAGTAAAGAAATTTTTGTTAATTTCATACACTCACCTCTATGGTTTATTAAAAAGGTGTGTGTTAATTAACACACACCTATAAAAATTATTTTAATGGAAATTTAGATTGACTTGCTGGTGCATCTTCAACAATACAAAGATTCCCTTCAGCATCTACAACAATATCTCCAATTACGTGAGAAGTCTCATCATATGTAGGTATAGACTCTGGTTTAGTTTTAGATCCGAATACAATTTCAGAATTAGCCGCAGTTCTATCAGTAGTTTCTTTTGTGATAGATGTCTTTAGCTCATTTTTATCTGCAGTCATAACACCAGATAAATCAGTTTTTACTTTTTCAATATTAGCATTCACAGTGTTTATTGCTGCTGTAAAATCATTTTCTAAAGTTGTTAACTCTTCTCTAATATTTGTTTCTAAAGCAGTTAATGCAGTAGTTTCAGCTTTTGCATCTAAAGCAGTTCTTAATCCTAAGATGTTATCAATAGCTAAGTTATCTAATAAAGTTTTGTTAGCTTTGATGAATGTGATAATTTCTTGTAGAGTATCTAAAGAAGTATCATCAACAGTTAATGTTTGAATAATTTGATTTACTTGCGTTTGAACTGCTGCTAATTCTTCTTTTGTTGCATTTTTAAGATCAATTGCAGCAAGTGCTTTTCTTAATTCTTTAACATCTAAAGCGTTCGATAAAAGTGTGATTTTTTTTAATTGTTGTGACATATTTTTCTCCTTAAATTTAGTATTTGATACCAGTTAAAATAATTTCATCAGAATAAACTACAGCATATTCTCCTTCATATTTAATCATAGTACCATCTGTATATTCTGTATTCTCTTGATATTCTTCAATACCAGTTGGGTCAAAATTTTCTCCAAGCACAATTTTAATTTCAGCAGTATTTATACTATCTGAAATATTGTTTTTTAGTTTTTCTTCTACTGCATTTATTTTAGTAGTTGTATCAACTCCAACTTGTTCAAAAGCATCCGTTATTTTTGCTTTTAAAGTTTCTATTACAGCTAATAAATCAGTTTTAGTAGTATTGTTAAGTTCTTCTAAATTAGTTTTAACATCATTTATTTTAGAATCTAATTCAGATGTAGTTATTTCAAATCTACTTAATAATTCATTAAATTCGATATTACCAACTTTAGTAGTTAGATTTTCTTCTAATGTTGTTATATTAGTTTTTATTGAAGAAATTTCATTTACAAGGTCAGTTATATTACCTTGAATTTCAGAAACTTCACTACCTAACAACATAAATTCTTCACCGTTATATATCCACATATATGGTGATCCTAATAGAATTTCTCCACCTACAAATGGTGTACCATCAAATTTTGTGGCATTTTTTATAGGAAGTGAGTCGATACTTATATTTATAGCTCCTGTATTTGTAGCATTAGCTATAAAGTAAATTATCATTCCTTTCTTGTAAGCTGAACACAAATTAGAGTTAGATGAAGTCAACACTATACTATTCGCACCAGTAGCCTGGTAAAAATGTATGTCATGTTGCTTTACGAAATCCAATTTAGTAATTCTTGATTTTGCCAATTTAAATATCACCTGCCTTTTGTGCATAAACTTAGAAAATTTTGGATTACAGAATAGACTAAATTTTATCAAAATTTGTAATTTTGTCATTTTAATGCCACTTGAATAATATAAATAAAAAAAAGTGACGAATTCGTCACTTTTTATTCTTTCCGTCACGACGGAAAGTTTTAATTTTAATAATCTAAATTAGCCTCCTCGTTTATTAATATGATAGCTTTCATCTTATTTTTATGCTTTATAACTTTAAATGCCAATTGATCAACATCAAGTTCTTGGCTTTTATATCTTGAGAATCCACCAACAACATTATGAGATACATAGTAATACTCGCCAGAAATAAATTCTTTACCTTCATCATCCAAAGCTCCTGCTGGAATTTCTATAGTTCCTTTAGTTACTAATATGTATGTCTCGTTATCTTTCTTTATGGCTACAGCATCAGCAATTCTTTCTAATGATAAATTAGCCATCTCCCAAACTTCACCAGCGTTATGTACTGCATTAAACAAGAAAGGATGATTTTTATAAGTTTCTTCAACAAAGTTATTTTCATATAATCTGTCATAGTCTGTAACAACTCCTTCGAGTTCTTCTATTCTATGTCCCATGTGTAAAATATCGCCTTTCATTGTATCAACAGTTTCTATAAGTTTATATAATGTTTCAACTGTAGAAACATTACCATTATCATCTATATTAAAGTTAGTTAATAAATTAAAATTAGCCTCGTCAGTTAATAATAATTGTCCTTTTAATTTATTATTTACAGCTACAGTTTTTAGAGCTATTTGTTCAACCCCATCTAAACATCTTGTTCTCATTAAAGCTCCATTAACATCTTGAGATACAAAATAATATTCACCTATTTGTAACTTATTTCCTTCATCATCTCTTATAGTGTCATCTAATTCAACTAGCCCAGAAAAGAAAACTCTAAAGTTATCATCATCTATTCTAGTAGCCCACCCATCTGCAGTATGCTCTTTTTTCAAATCAGCTATTTTCCATTTTCCTTCAAAATAACATACAAGTTGATTGTGGAATCCATGTTCTACCTGATGCACATCTATTGAAACTGCATTAACTGGTTTGTTCTCTGTAGAAACAACAGAATTAAATACGTACAATCCTTCTTCTGATACATGCATAATAGGTAAATCATTTAGATAAAAAACCATATTACCATTTTCTATATGTATTCCATTTTTATTTTCTATAGTCATATTATATTTAGGTTCATCAACAGAGTTAACGCCTATATTTCTTTTGAAAATACTATTCTTTGTAATTTCCATTCTTTCATGAAATAGTTTTAATAAATCAGTTTTATTAGAACTTATTTTTAAAGTCTTTTCTTTTAAATCATTTTCAGCATATATTTTAAATCCATGGTCTTTGGAAAAGAAATTTATTCCAATACCATTTTTAACATTGTTTATCGGAAAAGTTAAATTACCAAGTATTGCAGATCCATACTTAGATACAAAATTATTATTTAAATATCTAAATAAACTTCTAGCACCTTTCCATGAAAAAACTTTATTTTTTAATTCTTCTTCAGTTGCACTTTCATTATCTAAATCATTTTCATAATCATCAACTATATCTCTTTTAAGAGCTGCTTCGTTAAACAAATCAACAGCACCTTTTTGAGATAACACTTTAGTTTCTGAAGGTACTTCAACATTTTCAAACTCATTTGTTATATCAGTTACAGATACAGCATCAGTAGTTATTTTTTCACATACTTTTTTATAAAGTAAATTTGCTCCATCTTGAGATAATGCTTTTTTATTGGAAGGAGAATCTAAGTTATATTCATTCGTCAAATCTTTAAAATCAATCTTATTAACGTTTATATCATCATATAACTCTTTAGCACCCTTTTGAGATAATACTTTGAGAATTTCTCCAACTTCAGGATTGAATTCGTGAGTTATATCATCTATATTTATTTTCAAACTATTTATATCATCAAATAACTTTTTAGCTCCAGGTTGAGACAATACTTTTTTATAATCTAAAGGGTCTAAAATATAATTATCTGTAATATCAGATTTATTTATTTTTTCTGATAATACTTTGATTATTTCTTCTGGAGTTAGTAATTCTACCGTAGAATTATTTCTGTTCATTTGTTTAACCACCTTATTCAAGAGTAATACTTATAAAATCGTCACTGAAATTAGTTTCAACTAATTCTAATTCGCTATATATAAGAATCTCGTTATTGTTTGGACTTATTATAAATTCACCACAATGATTAAATAATCTTACTAAGTGAGTTCCATATATCAACTTAGCAAATAAAAATTTATTATTAAGTGAATTGTTGTTTATTAAATCTATCTTAGCAAAACCTTTTGTATCAGAGTGAAATACTTGAATAGTATTCATAGACAAACTTTCAGTTTTTATTCTGTAATATTTATTAGGAAGCAAAGCTATAAACTCTTTATTTTGTTTAACAATATTATCTTTCTTAATTTCTTTTTTATTAAAGTTAAAGAAAAATCCATTGTCAGAGAATCTTCCTAAAGTATATTCTCCAGATTTTGTATTAAAAGAGTGGCCATAATAAAGTGTATCTCCTGGTAAAATATCAAAACCATATTCATTTATAAATGTTTCCATTGAAATTTCATTATAAGAAATAAAATTAGATGTACTAATTAAATATTTATTTTCACCATTCTTATTTATATACGCTTTAACAACTATTCCGATTGGTGAGTTTTTAACATTGTCAAAACTATTATATTTACCACTTTCTTCTAGTGTTAATAAATCTCCTGTCTTAAATTTATAATTACTTTTTATTTCAACAAGACTATTTGTTTCATTATGCTTTTCAGTAACAATTTGTTTATCCTTAATTCCAATCTTTTTAACTCCTAGTTTTATGTTTACATAAATTCCTAAATTAACTTTAGTTCCAATAGCTTTTTCAATATTAGAATCTTTCTGATTGGAAATTCCTCCATCATGTTGTAAAAATAAAGTTGATCCAATAGGACTAACTAATTCTCCTTCTATAAATCCTGATGTTACAACTTGTACAGAATATTGAGTAACTTTTGAAACTATTCCGAAAACTTCTGCTGTTTCTATAAATTCACTGCTTGCTTTTATTAAAAATCCATTATCATCCATAATAACAGCATCAAATTTTTTAAGGTTATGATTTGTTTGATACGAAGTATAAGAATTATTTAATTCTGCTGACTTTTGAATATTTATTATTATTCCATTTTCACTTTGGATAGCAACTTCTTTTGAAATCAAATGAGAATTATCAATTCCTAAACTTCCATCTGGTTGTAGAAATAAAACAGTTCCACTACTAATGCCTTTTATAACTAAAGGTATTATTCCGCTAGTTGCTACATAAACATCATCACCTTTAATTTTTGATACAATACCAACAACTATAGATTCATCTAAAGAATTACAATTAGATAAAACTAAATCTGTATCTTGAAATCTAACGACATCCAATAGTTTAAATGAGTGATTCGGGACAGTTATCTTAAAATTTATACAGCCATTTATATCTAAATCAATATTAGAACTTGTTATAGCTCTTTTGTTTTGTTCATCCCAAACGAAAGGTTTTAAATTTTCCAACATTTCTGAATTGCTTCTGTTTAAAACTGGATTGATATTAGCTATAGATTCATTAGACTCATCATTTACAAATCCTGTGACGAATTCGTCCCTTATTTCATCAAATCCAAAAAAGTAGTCTTTAGATTGACCTCTATCAACATACATACCAGATTTTCCAAATGTTACTCCAGCTCCTTTTTCTCCATTGTTTAATTCCAAAATATTATCTTTGTATGTAACTTTTTCAGCATTAACTTCAACTATTTTAGAACTATCAGAAATATACATATTTCCAAAGAAATGTGCATCACCTAAAAATCTAGTAATACCTTTTATGCTAAGTTCCAAATCTTCATTTGATAAATTTATATTTTTAGATTTTATATCCATTATTCCATTTTCATTTGTAAAATTTATATTGAAATGATTATTTTCTGTTTTACCAGTTTCATTAGTATATATAACATTTCTATTATTGTTTATAGTCTCACCTGAAGTATTTCCAAATGTTATTTTTTTGTGATTATTTATGGTTTCTCCAAGTATATTTAAAAATTCAACAAACTTTGAATTAGATTTTATATAAGATGTAATACCACTGAAGTCTATATTTCCAGTATAATTTTTATCTCCATTTATTATGTTATCTCTCTCAAGAAGTTCATCTCTCAAAATATCTTTAGATATTTGTAAGTAATTTAATGTCTTGATAATCTTTCTCATAATTTCTACAGAAACATTTTTATTATTCTCATATTCTTTGTATTCTTCGTTTAAATCGCTTATGACATCACCTGCATACAAATTACCTAATCTTGTTATTATACCCTCTAAATCTCCTTCTGGTAGCTTTAAAATAGAAGAAAACTCATTAATAGTAGTTATTAATAATTCACTGTATGCTTTATCTGTAAAATCTTTATTTTCAAAAGAATTATAATAATCATCATTTATTCTAGATATCAACTTATCAACATCATAAGTCCTAATGGTTCTAGTTATATATTTATTATGTTCTATATCATTTACATTAATAATTCTCTTTGTATTTTCATCAATAGCTATATTAAATGTTCTATCAAATCCTTCATAAATTTTAGATAAAATCATTCTTAATGTTTTATTAGTGATATTCTTTTGAATATCATTACCATACAAATCAACGTCATTGGAATCTACTTCTATCCTCTCAACTCCTAATTGATCTAAAAATGTATTTAAAACTATAGTTTTATAATAATCATCATTTATTTGATTAACAATTTTACTAACATCTAAATTACTTATATGAGAAGGGTGTCTCAATGGATTTGAATTTTCATCAGAAAGGACCATTATTCTTCCATCATTTATCTTAGCTTCTTGATTTATAGAGCTATCATCTTTTTCTATAATTACTCTATCACTTATATGAGATAACATCACTGAATTTCTAGCTATATCAGCTTCCTCTAAAGTTACAGAAAACCATCTTTTAATAGCTTGATTGTACATTATTATATCTTTATCAAGAGGTTCTACATTTCTGTTATTAGAATTCTCTACTCTTGGTCTAAAGTTTCTTAAAACAGTTTCATCACTAGCTACCATCCATTTAGAAAATTTAATATCATAAATATATTCAGTTATTGCATTAATATCATATCTTCCAGCTTCAAAATCTTTTACATATGCAAAATCTCCATGCTTACATTTTTCGTTTGGATGTTGTGCAATTAATCCTTCGTACGTCTTAAAAAAACCTTTAAATGAAGATTTTCTTATTATCTCTTCTTTCACTTCATCAGATAATCCACTATCTCCAAGAGAGGAATCAACATTAGAATTATCCCCAACTATAGAACTTATTTTGTCTTTAAGTTCTTCGTACTCTTCCTTTGAAATAATGCCTTTATCATTAAGTAATCCAAGCATTATTGAAATATCCAGTTTAAAATCATCTGTTTTTTCAGATTCGAGCTTTATATCATATAAAAGTTCTTTTAAAATTAATTTCAAATAAGAAACTTCAAGCTTACCCTTTTCTCCTATTTTTTCTATATCTAAAATCTTTTTAGGCAAATTAATCAACTCCATAAATTTTTAATTCTTGTAAAATATCGTTATTAGTTTCTAAGAAACATATTATGTAATTATCCTGAAGATTTACAACACTAGATACATCTGTTCTAACTATGTTTTCTATTAGATAATATTTTTCTTTAAATTCTTGATATGTTAAAGATTCATCTAAAATAAATTCTTTTTTAGGATACAAGAAAATCTTTATATCATCATTACATTTAAATAAGAAATTTTCTGATAACTTATTATTAGAGAAATCACATTCATATACCGATATTGCTCTATTATAATTATAGTTATTCTTACCAACACATATTTTAAAATTAGATACTATTTCTCTAGCTCCAACACCTTCAATAACAACTCTGTTACAACTAATATTTGCTGTAATAAGTGGGGATATATTTATATCTACCTCTTTTATCTCTTTAACTGTTGTATTAGAATCAAGAAATTGAACTTTAAACGTATCTATTGTTTTTAAAGAATCGTTAAACATAATATAATTTATGAAGTTTCTATTTTTTAGTTTTATCTCCAACTTATAATTTGCTGAATGCTCTATTATTTCATAACTATTATTTTCTAATATAGTTCTCTCTCCACTTAAAAATGAATATTTCCCATTAAATGTATTTAAATTATCAGAAAATATAATATTCTTTGTTATTATGTTTGAAAAACTATTATTAATAACTCCTATAACGTCATATACAGATTTATTTCTTAGTCCTATTGCATAGTCTATTGCTTCTTTAATCTCTTTAATTTTGTTGTCTATAAATTCTAATTGTTCTTCCTTATTCTTAACCATTAACTGGATTTTTTTATGTAATAAACTAATCTCTTTTTCCACACTACAAATAATATTTTCATCAAGATTAACTTTATTTAGATACAATCTTTCCAATTCAATAGCATCATTGCCAATAATTATATTTCCATTTTCTATTTTAAATATTTTTTCAACAATATTTTTAATAATAATATTTGAACTTGATGTACCAACAAGAAAATCCTTTTGTTCATTCTTAACTCTTATATATTTTTCAAATTTCATTAACTATCACCAGCCATAATATCAAAATCAAATATAAAAGGCGTGTATGAAGTTATACTTGTATCATTCTCATAGAAATTAACATCATATAAAACTCTAAAATTTATTTCTTCATTAGCAAAAAGACTAGGTAAATATAAAGAATCATTTCTAAAAAAACCAATCTCATTTTTTATAGCTTTTAAAGAATTTAGATCATCAAAATCACAAAGAAAAAATATATCATCATCACTTATAGACTCTTTTTCAGTATTTATAAATCCAGAAGATATACTAACTTTTCCAGGTTCAGAAAATGTATCAACGATATTATTATTATAACTAGATATAATAGTTCCAAATTTATTTGATAAATAAACTTTAATAGAATTCTTATCTATAACTCCGCCATGATTATCTAATATATATTCGTACATATTATCTTCTACATAATCACTAGACATTATCGTACTATTATATTTTTTAGTTCCAACAACCTTTTGATTATTAACACTCTTAGAATCTTTAGCAGCTATAATTTTTATGAACAAATCAGAATTGCTTTCTTCTGGAATAGAAATTATTTTTATATCATCTTCTACATCTAATCCATTTAATTCTGAATTTTTCCAATCAAATTCATTAAAAGAAACACCATTATCAAAACTTATAGAATACCTAAGAACTTTTGATTTATCAGAAATGTTTCTTTTTAGTTTTACTATTTTATTGTCATTAAAAATCTTCTTAAAATTCAATATAACTTCATTTTCATCTTTATAAACCACTTTGAAAAACTTATACGTAGACAAATGGGAACTAGGTATAGAATCAAATACAAATTCTACACTTGTTACAGTCTTTAGATTACTTATATAAGTTTGAACATCTAGTTCAATGTTTGTTGCAAAGAATCTGCTGAAGTCTTCAAGAAAATATGTTTTACCTAAAGAGTTTTCAACTATTATTTCTTTTGGCTCTATATTAAAACCATTTTCATCTTTAGATATTAATTTCATCAAATTAACATCTACTGGATCTTTAAAGAAAAATATAATTGAATTTTTATTTTGTCTATAATACTCATAGTTAACCTCAATATTTTCTTTTGCTTCAAACATAAGCATTTGCTTCTCAACATCTAACTTAAAACCGTTGTTATAAAAAATACGACTATTATTTTCAAAGGTTTCTTTTATTGATTTAAACTCACTATTATATATAGAATTAAATATAGTTTTAAAATCATTTATATTAGTTTTATTTTCATCATAAACCTTGCTTGAAATATTATGAAAATTGTTTAATTCCCTTTTGTAACTATTCAATTTTTCAAGTATTTCTTTATTTAATATATCGTTTCTATCGAAAAGAAGTTTTATAGAATCTATGAAATATATTATCTTTCCAACTTTCACAAAACCACCTCTAAAGTTAATTTTAATGTAACTGTAAAAGAAAGTAAAAAAAGAGCTTATTAAAAGCTCTTTTAAATAGAAATATTCAATTTAATTTCATTATCTATTTGTTTATCAAGAATCAATGTTACTGAAGTGATTTTATTATCTATTGTCTTTATAAACTCATTGCTTATAGGAGTGTATCTACACAAAACTTTATCCTTTCTGTGATTAGTCTTGAAGTTTATATACCCTTCTTGGTCAACAAAATCAGTGTAATCTGTATCTACCTTTTTATAAAGAATCCCAACATCTCCATTTACAATATCATAATACTCAAATTTTTCATTATTCATAGCTTTGAATAGAGATTTATCTTGATAATTCATAAATTTTATCTCTTCTATATAATCAGCTCTAAAATCATATGGCAACATATGAAGTTCTATAAAACTATTATCTATAGTATGGAAAATTGTTTTAAATCTTACTGGTGAATTAAATATAAAATCCTTAACAAATAAAATAGCATTTTTAATTTGTATAGGAGAGAGAAATTCTAATGTTTTAACTTTTGGATCATTATCAGAATTTTTAAAAATATAAGAGTTTGAATTTACATCCATATTAAACTCATTGAACATTTTCTCTATTGCTTTATTCTGTGCTTCCAATTCAGAAAATCTAAACATCCCAACATCAGCAATTTGTTTTTGAACTTTATCTATTTTTTTTATCTCATCATTATAAATTGAATTGTTATTTTCAATTTCATCAATTATGTTTTTAAAAGTTATTTTTCCCATACAATTGCACCTGCTCTTTTAAAATTACTATTATAAAATTCATTAGACTTACATACAATCATAGGAGATAATTTCATTAATCCTTTTTCATCCATGTACTCATCAGTGTCAGTAAATACGACATCACTATTTAGTATTCTAGTTAGTGTTATAGGTCCATCTATACATTTTATAATCTTACCATCATTAAAAGCATATCTCTCTCCTATAATCATATTTAAAAATTCAACATCATCAATATTGTTAATATCTATAGTTTCAACTTCCTCAGCATAATAAACAAAATCTTTAACACTGTCTTTATAATAAACCAAATTATCTCTTACAATCTTACAATTACTAATAAAATTTACAATCTCTAGATTTTCACAATTGCTAATTTTGATACTTCTAATATTTTTATCAATTTTTATTCTATAATCTGGTAAAAAAATTGGAACTATATCAGTTTTCAAAATTTTAACATCTTTTATTTCTTTTTTACTCCAATCTTCATATACTATTGTTAAATCAACGCTATCATCTCTTATGCTAGATTTTAAAATGATATTGTCAAAATACGTTCCTTCATCAAATGATATGTTGTTACTAGCTATAATCGAATAATAATAAGGCTCATATGTTTTTTTACTTTCTATCAAATAATAAGGGTTATCGCCATTTTTATAATAATATTTTTCACCTCTTTTTGGAGAAAAGTAAACTAAATTTAACCCTTTTGATAATTGCTTTATCTTATAATTTTCAATTATTTTATCCTCATCATTTACTATTAAAAAATCTTTTATATCATCATCTACTATAAAATTATAAAATAATGGTTCATTTTTAAATTGATCCGTTATCAGTAGTTTATCGTTCAGTTTGATAGTAGTTTCATAATTATTAGAAACATCACATTTCAAATTATAGTAAGGCATCATATTATCAACAACTTTTTCTTTCATAGTTGGTATTCTTATCCTACCAATGCTGTTATTATTATTTGTTGTAGTTAGTATTTCTCTTATATTAAAAATAAATTCACCAACTATATCTCCTACAAGCTCAGGGTTCTTCTCATACTCTTCTATTTGAGTGTCATTCAATATTCTTATTTCTGAGCCTATCTTACCTGCTGTAGCTGGAACATTATCATTTTTATTATAATAGTTAAAATAGAATATGTTTTCATTATTACTTTTAATATCAGTAATAGAAAAACAATAGTGCTTATTTGATTTAGGAGAAATTTCAAGACTAAAATCTCCCTCATTTTTATCAAATAATATTTTATTAACACCACTCTTATTATCACTCATTGAATAGTAATTAGTTTTTAAAATTAAAGTTATCCTGTTACTTAATACAACCTCGTTATCTATATTCTTTATCTCAACTTCTATTTCATAATCTCCATCACTCATCTTTAATGGTATTGTAGATTTAGAGTGTGTAAAATCCAAATATAAAACTTCTGCACTATCTTTGAAAAATCTTAACGAATATTTTATAAATTTAAAATTTAAGTTAGAACTTTCTGTTTTTATATTTTTATAATATTTATTGTTATTTTCAATTAGTGTTATAAAAGACCCCTCAACAAAATCAGAATTAACTAAGCTAGAAGTATTAGTAGCATCAGCAAATTCTTTGTATAAAGATTTTATAACTTTTGATAACTGATCTTGAGAAAAGCTATTATAATTAACTTCAAATTTCAAAACAAAGTTATTCCTATTATCATAGACAAGAATCCCAGGTTCATTAATAATAAGTTCTGGATTTTTATTATTATATAAACTATAGTTATTTAACATAATCTCTCCTTTGTTAAAGTGGCAGGATTTCTCCTGCCACAATTGTTTTAATTAATTTCTATATTATACGTTAATATATTAAATTCATATTCTAAGTTCATCTGAAGCTCAGTTTTACCTATTTCATAAATTAAAAACTCTTTGTTATTTGAATTTTTATCTATAAGTCTATAGCTTAATGTTGAATTTTTATCTATATCTATATCAACTATAATATATGTATCTGAGTATTTATTTTTCTGAATTCTTATTCTATTATTTTGTCCAGGTAAAATAATATCTTGGAATTCTTTTTCAAGTGAAGAACTATCAGTCTCTAATGTAATTGATTTATTAATCTGAACGTAGTTATTAGAAGAATCATAACAATTGACAACCAATCTGTAATTACCAGAAGTTAAATTGAACTGAGGTCTAAATTCATAAGTAATATTAGATATTCCATCATCTGCTGCTTTGGTTATACTTCCTACAATACTACCATCCGAATATCCATTTTTTTCTAATACATATTCACATCTAGTTACATCATAAGGAACTTCCCATACCCATCTAGGACGTCTTTCATCAGTTATTACATATGTAGGCTCTATAAATCTCATTAGAGTAACATCAGGAGCAGTTATGTCGTAAGTTATAAATTGGTATTCAAACTCTTCTGACCAGTTATTACTTGGATCAAATCCGCTTAGAATAAATACATAGCTTCCTTCCTCTGATATTCCATTTTTAGATATAGTCTTATTTATGGTTACTGTATTTTCAATTAAAAACTCATTTTTCCTAAATAGACTTTCTAATTCAATTATACTTTCATTTACATTATTTTTATCAATATCTGATTTAGAAAAAATAAATTTCCAATCATGATTAGTTAATGTATAGTTTTCATTATTAACAAGTCTATCATAAACAGATTTAAAAGCATTGAACTCTTCAATCGTCATAACTAGCCAAGCATATCTAAAATAATTTAAATCATTTTCCCAAGAAATTGTTGGAATTATATTTGTAAATATATTGCTTCCACCATTTATAATAGGTTTAAACGGCGGTATTCTATCCAACACTATTGTACTTTCGTATATAGTGTTATTTATATTCCCAGCTAAATCAAAAGTCTTAGCATATAAAGTGTAAACACCATCTTCTCTTTCTTGATACGATTCATACTCTTTTTTATTTTCTATTTTTTCCCATTCTGTAATTGGTAAATTCGGATTAAATGTAACATATGTTCCACTAGCTATATCTCCAGATGAAGTGTAGTCCCAAGTCCATCTCAATACAGAATTATCAGTAGTGAATTGTTTATTTGTAAAAATTATTCCTCCTGGTATTTTTCTATCAAGAACGACAGTTATTGACGAGATATCAGATTTTTTATTTACTATTTGACCTGTACCAGCCTCATCTACTGTTTCATCAAATACAGCTCTAACATAGAATGTATATTCTCCATCTGCATCATTACCTGCTACAACTTTAGGTATATTATTCAACTTGAAGCTATTCTCATTTAAACTTCTCCATTTACTAGGATTAACTAAATCAGCAACACTCGAATTATATGGAGTTGTTAATTGATATTCCCAATTTTTTATATTATCAGCAGTTAATATCCATTGGAATATTATTGTATTATTATTTGTGTACGTTTCTTTTGGATATACAAATACTGGTTTTATTCTAGTTAAATCTTTCAATTCAATTACTTTCGTATAAATTTGAGAACTATTTCCTGCATAATCTATAGTGCTAACAACAAATGTATATGTATTAGGTAATAGGTTTGTAAAGTATAAACTCTTATCATCTTCTGTATCTGAGTTATCTTTTATTTCACAATAACCTAGCTTTCCATTTAATTCTCCAATTTCTAACCCTGGAATAACCTTTTCTTCTCTAAAATATATTTCTTCAGTAAATGTTTTATCTAATGTATTTCCAACTACAAACTTTATATCATTTCCATCTGAATTCGGAGATATTAATTCGAACATATAATATTCATTATCTGCTTTTTTTCTTTCAAAGAAAATTTCAAAAGTAGAAGAATCTTTTATAAGTACCTTTATATCTTTATCTGTTAGAGGTATTGGATTTGATGTATCTATCATCTTTGTATTAGATAAATAATTAGCTCCAAGCATTCCAGCAGTAGTTTCATTTGCCGTTGACCAGTTACCTGCCTTATCCTTTCCTATAACCATTATTTTATTAGGTCCATCTTTTAAAATTCTTTTTTCTTCATAATATGTTTTTGATGCTGAAAATTCTTCAGTAAATTCCTCATCATTTATTTTGACTTTATAAGAGACGAATTCGTCCCAATTACTATTAGTATCTTCCCACTTCCACATAACATTTTTATTTCTATTTTCATATTTTCTATTTATTGGATTGTTTAAATCGAAACGTGGTGGTGCAGGAAAACTATTTTTAACAACAAATGTAAACTCTTCATTAGCACTTTCAAGACCGTTCTTTCCAATAACTTTTGCAGTAAGTTTATAAGATCCATCTGCTAAATCTCCTGGAACTTGAAATTGTCCTATCAACTTAGTTGAATAATCCTTAAACTGTCCAGTACCATAATCTACATAAGTATTCTCATTGTTAGAAAACTCATATAAATTAACAATAAATTCTTTTAATTCATCTATATTTTGTCTAGTTTGCCATAACCATTTAGGATTCCTATTCTGTGTATAAAACTTATTATATTCTATATTTGAATACCCACTATTCAAAAAATAAGGTTTTATAGGTTCGTAGCTATCTATAGTTACATAAAACACATCACCTATATAAGAATATTCTTTAGAATCTGAATCATATAACTTTATAACAAATGGATATACACCATCTGGTGGCAGAATCTTATCGTTAGAATAAGTTAGAGGTATCTCTATATTATTTGCATTGCTAACATCAACTACAACTGAAACACCAAGTTGTTCATTTTCTACTAAAAAATTAGTATGGCCATAAACTATCATTTCAGGTAAATTAAAATCAAATGTTAATACTGGATTACTCATATCAACTACAAAATCTTCCTGGAACATATTAACACCTTTATTTGTTATCTCTATAAAGTCTGAAAATTCAGATTGATTTCCTGCATAATCAGTAACTTTAATAAGGATATTATTTATTCCTAAAGGTAAATTGTAATTAGGTCTCCATACGTTATTTCTAACTTTTTCAAAAGGTTTATCTCCTATTTTTATTTCTATTGCTAGAATAGGTATCTCAGTAGAAGGTTTAACAAATACAAGTGGTATTGTTCTTTTTAACAACCTTTGAAAATATATGTATGGTTTATCTGGAGGAGTTTTCTTGAATATGAATGGTATTCTAACATAGTCAGTTTTTTCATCTATATAGTTTATAGCTCTAACAGCTAAATAGTATGTACCATCATCTAAAATAACTTTCTCTCCATTTTCCATTATAAAAGGTAAAATCTTTTGATTAGTCTTCATAGTTCCTGTTACAGAAGTTATTTTACCGTTATCATTTCTAAGAATATCATATTCAAACTCTTTTATAGCTTTATCTTCGGTAACTATCTTAGCTTCTAGTCTATTGGTATAATTATCTTTAAATTTATACATTTCAACAGATAATTCTTTTATTTTGCTTCCTTTTTTAGTTATAAAATCTGAACTCATGTAATTTTTGTTACCAAGTTCATTTACAGCCCATACTCTTATTTCGTATGTTCCATCACTTAACTCTTTACCTTGGAAAAATCTCATATAATATTCAGTTGTTCCATACCTATTTACTGGAACTATAGTTTTTTCAATTCCATTTATTTCAACTAAATATTCTTTAACACCATCAAAATGTTGAGATTCCCATTCCCAAGATATTACATTATCTGAAGTTTTTTCAGTTCCTATAACATTTGACGCTATTGGACGTCCTATCTTTTTTGTTAAAAAATATGTTGGTTCACTTTCATTGTTTATTTTATCAACTGCTATCGCTTTAACTGCGTGATAACCTATATCTAGATTCTTATCTGGTTGAATGTAAACTTCATAAGGCATTGCACTAGAAACAACTTGAGAATGTTCAGAATCTCCTGTTATTATGCTAGTTTTTATCTTTAGAGCATTATCTACTGGATGTAATAACCATTTTGCATTTTCATCTATTAAATCATCACCTGATATTTTAGGTGGTGATGTCGGCTTTATTTTTTCAACAATAACTGAATAAACATTAGATTCTGGTTCACCTTCAGCCTTCTGTTTTACTTCTAGGAAGTGATTTCCTACATCATAAGTTGATACAACTATTTTTAGTAGCTTCGAGTATCCTACACTCTTAGGATAAACTTTTTGAAAACTTGCAGCTCTATCAGTTCTATACATAAAGTATTCAGCATTGTTACTTTCTAACATAAAAGCAACTTTATTTTTATAAGTATATAAATCTTGATTATTATCATTATCTATAACTATTATTCCATTTGAAGGGATTATCTTTAATTCTTCTAATTTCTCAGTAAAAATTATTGGATAAAAGCTCTCCTTACCATTTATATCTTTAACGACATCATAAGCATCTTTGATAGATTCTACTGCTTTAAATCTCAAATAAAATATTTGCCCTAGGTGTCTTCCATCTTTAAATATTTTATCATTTAATATTTTTTCAAGTTCTATATATTCCTTTGTATTCTCTATTGGGAATCTCTCTTCAGGATTTAGTTTATTTAAATCATCATCAGTTAAACCCGTATCGAATATAAATCTTTGAGGAACAAACCCATCATAAAATTTAACTATTGGTCCCTCAGCAATAACAGTTCTTTTATCAACATCTACAAGTTCAACTTTTATATGATCTATTCTTGATGAGTCATAAGTTCCATTAAGATTTTCTAATCTCAACTCTGATTGTATAACAGTTTTCAATGCGTAATAGTCACTTGAATCTTTTTCATAAAATACATATTTTGTATAATCATCACCTGTAGTAACCATTGAAGGAAATCTTTTTCTATAAAAAGTTATTACAACTTCATTAGAAGAGTTTATAGTACCATCTGCTAACTTAACATATCCTTTTATTGTTAAAATACCTTTTCCGTTTTCATCTATTCCATCTTGGTTTATTATATATCTAACAACTCCATCTTTTGTAACTGGCAACATCTCTGTATTATTGTTGGCTTGCGATATTGTATAATACTCAGCTATTCCAAAATCAAATTTCATTTCCATTAAATTAGAATAAAAAGCAAATGTTTTAACTCCATTTATTATATGTTGGTTATTGTAGTTATATGTACCCAACTGTTTCCATAACTCATCAATAGCTATCAACTGTTCTTGAGTCAATTGATCTACTGTTACTCCATTCTTTTTAGCTTCTAACATTTTAAGCTTATCTAAATGCTCTGAAGTTCCTAATAAAATTGGAGCAGCAACTTTTCCTGCGTGTCCTATAGTTACAGTTTGTGTTTCTATTATTTCACCTGTAAATAAAACTAAATTTATTTTTATATTTTTAGGTTTCTTAGATCCAGAATCTAAGTTAGCTATGCTATTAAGAAATCTATTTGATTCATTTTCAGAAGTACCACTTATAAACCATCTCATTTCGTTCCTATTATCTAGAGTTAACGAATTTTGGTGTGCTGTTATAAATGATAAAGAATTATCAGAACCTAGCTTATTTTCATCTAAATAAGTGAAATATCCTTGTTTAGATGTAAAATCAACATTATTTGATAAAAATCTAACTTCTTTAACAAAAGTTATAATATCTTTTATTTTTTTATAATAATCAGAATTTATTAATTTCAACGTTATATATACATCTTTACCTTGTTGTAAACCATTGTTTTGAAAATCATCAAAGTCTGGTTCCATAGGAACTGCATTTATACTTAAAGCATTATCTATTTCCAAAGGAATATTATGAGTTGAATTTTTTATAGAATAACTATATCTATTTCTAACAAGCATACATTCCCAATCACCAAATTTTATTTTCTCATCTGGAGCTGATTCGTTTGATAACTCGTCCAAATGAATATTATATATTTTAGATTGATAATATCCCTCAAGTGGCCTTATTATTTTATAATTTTTATTTTTTGAATATCTAAGTTCTAATTGATATTCTCCTTTTCTAAATTCATAATTAGCACTTAGGTTCATGCTAACTTTAAAGAAATTATCTTTAGAATAAACCAATTCATTTTTACCTTGATAATTAGTTTCTTCTACTATATCTGAAACATTAAGTTCAAATCTATCTACAATAGGCTCTGCATAATCAACTAAAAATTCAGCTTTATAAGAATTTATAATACAATCATTTTTCTTAATAACTATAAACACATTATTCTTTCCTCTATCTTTTTCAGTTAAATTTTCATTATATTTAACCTTAACCTTTTTGTTTTCAACAAAGATAGAATATTTTTTATTTTTGTTATCGTTATCAATCATCTCTACATTATCTCTACCGACTATATAAGAATATAAAACATTCTCATTATGTACTATGGAAACGCTATAGTACGGCTTATCGACTCCTGGAAATAACCTCTTTTCGTTTAACATATCAGAAGTTAAATTAGTTTCTATTTTATTTAAGTTAGCTTCAAATTCAAAAGGTTTTGAAATATCAAATTGAGTTATTCCATCTAATGAATTATTAGTAGATTGACCTATAAATGTTATTTGAGGATTATTAACATTAAACCCATTTTTAAATTCATTTGTATAATATCCATAGTCATTCATATAATCACTTGTACTCAAATTTGTAAAGTTATATACATTGAATCCTACTAAGTTATTTACTGTATTCATAGTGTCTTCAGATAATTTTCTAGATACAATTTCACCAACTTTATCAATAGCTAAATTAATATTTTGAAATAAAAATCCATTTTGTTTTTTTACTTTATCAATAACATTGTCTTTAAACGCTGAGAAGCCTATTGTATTTTTATCTATAACACAATCTAACTCATTAGAATTATTGCTGCTAGTACAGAATAGAAAAACTGTTTGAGGAGTCTTAGAACAAGATGATAAAGAATCGACTAAGTTTAATAATTCTTCATTATACGAATCATATATAATTAAACTACCCTTATATCTAGTTTTACTTTTCTTTATTTTATCTACTATAATTCCATCACTAATTTTATTTGTTGAGTCCAAAAATACTTTAGATGCAAATATGAGATTATTGTTATTATCTAAAAAATCTACATCAATTTCATTTTCTATGCCACTAATAAAATTATCAAATCTAATATCTTTCTTAACATTAAGCTTCAATTTAGAATTGTTTATATCTTCAGTTAATTTATTACAAGAACTATCAAATAAAGATGAATTGCTAGATATTTTAAATCCAAAATCAGATAATTTTGTACCCCTAGATAATATATTTTTATTTATATAAATATCATTCTTTGTATAAAGCAATTGCTTTATTTTGGAGTTTAAAGAAAACTTCGGTATCTCTAAATCACTCTTTTTTGTTAATAAAAACTTACTTTCCTCTATTTGTCCAAAATACAAGTTATCCACAAATGTATCTGTATAAACTTCATCAAGTAAAACATATTTAGTATTACCAGAATAAACTAAATAAAGTTTTATATGTTGTTTTTGATTTCTTTTAGAAATGCTAGTTTCTCCGTAAAATCCATTTTTATGAGCTAGCGTTCTTGTGAACTCTATATGTGAATCTGTTATAGATTTTACTCCAACATTATATTCTATATCTTCATTCGGAATGTACTTTTCATCTAATACAAATACACCTCCAGAACTAAACCACCAAGGATCACCTTCTTTACAACTTATATGACCATTACCAGTAAATCTAAATCTATACTTAAAGTTCCTGTTAGGACACTCAATAGTATTGTTAAAAGTATGAGTCTTATCCGCTCCACTTCCTCCTAAATCTATACCTTGCATAGCATTAAATCTTACAGAACCAAATTCAATCCAATTTACATTATCAACACAACACTCGACAATTATAGTTACGTCTCCACTTGAACCAACAACGTCTTTTATTTCCAACTTAAACCAGTTTATAGTCTTTACATTATACTTAACTCCTGATGTTCCACCCATATAATTACCATTTACACTTATCGAATCATCTCCTCCTGTTAAAGAAAAATGCTCTCTTGTAAAAAACGTCCTATTTTCATATGTGGAATCAAAATCCTCTAAATAATTGCTTACATCAGCAACCAAACTATAATTAGTTTCTTTGTTGTTTAAAATCCATTTAAGTATATTGTTTACTTTCCTACCATTGCTTATAGTTGTACGAATAGGCTCTCTAAAGTAAATTCCATTTTCTTGTTTAAATAGAATATTTCCACTATCATACCCAACTATAGCACAGCTGTCTAAAACGTTTTTTTCATCTTGTTTCACTTTTTACTCTCCTTTTTTTAAATCCAATTTAAAATTAATTGAACTACTTTTTAATAAAGGCTTTATTTTTCTAGTTGGTTTTATTACTTTCTTAACACAATAGTTATTAAAGTTTATAAAATAATCCTTATCTTTTATCTGTTTCCAAAGAACAGTAGGAGTTCCATCATCTTCAATTAATCTAATTTTAAAATCTGACTCAAACATTCTCTCAGAACTATTTTTAGCATAATTTTTTATTATTAGAAAATTATCTATGAACTCAACATCTATTAGCTGTTTTTTGTTTATATTCTCGTTCCTTAAAACTTGATCTAATTTTATAAGCCTATCAAAATCAGTTATTTTAATTTCAGAATTAATTCCAACATAGCTCCTAGTGCTTTTTACAGAATAATCATCTTTAATATTTATTTTCAAAGTTACAATATTATCTAAATAATCAAATGAAACAAAATTAAATTTTAAATTAGAAAAATAAATAACTCTATCTACTGTTGTACATACCAACCTCTTTAGATTTTTATTATCTCTTATAAGGTCTAATATAACTTCAAACTCTCCATTATATTTTTTATTTATTACCTTTATATTTAGCGTGTAATCTCCCTTTTCAAAGTATCCATATTTGAAGTTACCAACAACCTCTATGCCATCTTGAAAGAAATCTACCTTATAATCTTTTTCATCATAAAAATCATAATAGTTTAATGCACCATTTAACGTATCGTCAAATTTGAATCTTATTATATTTTTAAATTTTTCAATAAATTCACTATTTAACTTTAACCCTTTATCATTAACAAAGTTATTTAATCCAAGGAAAGATATCCAGTCATACAAATGCAAGTGTTCAACTTGGATTATTTGTAGTTCTACATTTGGAACAAAATTATTTTTATTAAAGAATACATTTTCATCTTTTCTAAAAAAATATTTTCTTCCAAATTCAATCCTTTTTATACTTAAATTATCAGAAATAAAGTTTACTCCATTATCATCATCAAAAATTATCTCTTTAATATTTTCATTTATTTTCTCTTTAAATAAACACTCTATTTCTTCCAATTTAGTCATACAGTTATGAGAAGAGTTATACCTAAAAAACTCTAAACTTAAATGTGATCTTATAAAATATTTATCAGAATTATTATCAGTTATTACCATATAAATAAATCCTTCTGAATTTATTACAAAATTATTTATAACCTTAGCCTCATATTCTCCAAACAATAATAATTCGTATCTATCTTCATAAATCAATGAAATCTTATTTTTATTTTTATTTACAATAACTTTTCTTCCATTTAAAACAATACTATTGTCATAACTTACAAATTTTGATTCCTCTAAATCTTTTATAAATTCAATAGAATTATGCACTGTAGATGTATAGTTTTGATAATCAGTCTCATCATATCCAGCTTTTATTAAGCTATCAATAATAGTTTCATCAGAAACATATAACAAATCTGTATTAATTTCTTTAAAAAATACATTTTCTTTTATCCTTTTTAATTCAAGCTTTTCGTACAATCTACTTTTAAAATATTCTCCAAATATTTTTTTTATTTCAGAATTAAAATTTTTATTTATTTTATATAATCCTTTATTAGCAGTTATAGTAGACATTATTTAACACCACGCATTATACAAATATCAGCTAATAATTCTTTTGAATTTCTAGGTAATAGTTCTCCAACAACTATAGGATGCTCATAATCATTTGATGAAAATACAAAAAAATTAACATTTAATTTTCTTTCATTTAAAGAAAACTGTATTTTATTATCTGTAAAATATTTATTAATTATAAACTCTATTACATCCCTACTTATTTTTTTATTATTTGAAAAATATAATTCTTTTAGATAATACGTTAATTGTATTTCTAATTCTGATATAATCTTCTTTAAATCAATTTCCTTATCATTTGAAAACCATTCTAATAATTGACTATATATCCCATCAATTTCTATTTCCATTACAGAAGGTTTAATAATCTCTATATGTGAAGTAGCAAAGTACTCTACAGCTTCTTTTGATTGATCTAAAATCTTATCTAAAGACACTAAATTAACTGGAATTATGACTACTTTTATATTATCGTATTCTTCGTTTACTACAACATCTGAAACTCCTTCTATTCCTTTTATATAATTTTTAATTTTTCTTATATTACTATCTCCATAAGTTTGTAATACAGAACTAGCTCTATTAAAAAATTCTATATCTGATTCCTTAGTTTCTGTATCATTAAACTTTAAAAAACCTAAATTTTCCTCAAGGTATTTTATTTTATTCTCTAAATCATTTACCTCGTGAACTTCTATACCATTTAAAGCTATTTTAAAATCTCCTAAAATTAAAAAATCATAATTGTCAGAAAGAGTTGAATTTGAAACTTGAAAGTGGATTGTATTTTCTGATCCACTTTTTATTTTTTGTTCAATAGAATTCAAAAATTTTCCATTTTTATACTTTATAACTGTATTTTCTTTTAATAAAATATCTATTTTTCCATAGTTATAGATTAAACAACTTTTATTTATATCGCTATAATTTTTAAATCTTTTTAAACCAAAAAAATTTAAAATTTCATCAAGTTCTTCTCCTGTTCTATTTTCGAAATTCAATGAGTTTAATATTTTATTTTTTTTATCAATATTTTTTTTATCCACTTTAGCTAAACATTTTATAACATCAATTATGTTAGATTTATTAGATGTATCATATCCCAATAAATTCAAATGCTCTACTAATAATTCCATATATTTTTCTTCTGAATAATTAATTATCATTTAGTACCTCTCTTGTATTTTTGTGATATTTTAATTTTAAATTAAAAATACAAAAAATAAAAAAAGACGAGCTTTTAAAACTCGTCTTTTTTTGTTTGCCATAAAACCCCTTCTACAGCAGTATTCAACTTTTTTTACATCCGTATGTTGAAATAATAACATATTTATTTTTATAAGTCAACAATGTTTTTTAGTTGAAATGTTAATATTTCAAAGTATTTATCTAACTTAATATACTTATCACAAATTCAGAATTTAGAACTTTTTTTCACTATATTTTTTCTTATATGTTTGAACTCCCCTTTATTGTACGAATTTAGTATACTTTCTACTTTCTTTAATTTTTGCTCTATTGCATTGTAATTATATTGTAAGTTTTTATACAGTTTCATTATCGAACAAGCAAAGTTTAAAAATCTTATCCCAGGAGTGATTACACTTTCTGTTATTCCAGATGCAGAACTTGTACTCGTAGTAAAAGGAGTTCCAAAATTACTAAAAAAATTTGTATCTGAAACTTTTTTACTAATAACTTCATCGGCATTTATTCTTTTTGGTTTATTTATTTCATAATCATTTTTTAAAAAATTAGGCATTATTATACACCTCTTTTAGTTTATTAGAGTATTCCTTAAAATCTTCTAATAACTTTTGGTCAAAAACCCTACCGACATAAATATCCAAATTCACATCATACTCATATGATATACACAATTTTTGATTAGGAATTTTATGATTATAAATGTCTCCTAGCATACCGTTATGATTTAAAAATATTATTATATCTCCTGATATTATTTGTATGTTATCACCTACAAAAACGTTTTCTTCTTTAGATTCACTATTATATACCTTATCCAAAGGATGCTTGCTTTTATTATCTGTATTTATTATATCTAATGTCTTCTGCATTGCTGTTGCCGTTAATGATTGAGAATTTTTTATAAACTCCAATTGTTCTTTTAACATGTATAGATTATCTATGGAGACATTGTTATCTGTAGCATTTCCTTCTGAAGCTGATATCGTTTCTTCTAAAATTCTATTTCTTTCATCTATATCAACAACATCTTTATGATGATATATTAAGCCACCATATAAAAAATTATCAAAACTTATATTTTTTATCATTTTACTTTCTCTCATTTATATTACTCCTTTAAATACATCTTTTTTATAGTTATCATTAATAACTAAGAATATTGGAAAGTGATCCGATACAAACAATTCACTTCCAGTCTTAAAATACTCTTCAGATGATGAGTTAAAATATCTAAATACTGTACTCAATCCTCCAATTGATAGATTATCAACAACAATATTGTCATATAATTTTTTACCAGCAGTTGTATATCCTTTATAAATAAGTGGAGTATAGTTTGGTATATCATAGTTTTCATTTTTGTTATTAGCTTCAGTATATATATTAAGTCCTGTTCTTAAATGTAAGTTGAAATCTCCAAATATAATTTTTTCTCTATTAGTATTATCAAAAAATTTATTTATTAAATCATCTAACATTCTCTTTCTAAGTTCGTAACTATCAATAGTTCCTCCATAATAATTATGAATAACACATATATCAGAACTAGATTTTCCATAGTTATAATTACCTTTTGAATCTATTAAATTATGTGTGTATCTCAAACCTCTTCTAACAGAAGTTTTTTCTTTACCTTCAACACCTACAGAAGCACTATATTTAATTGTTCCTTTATTTGTAAATGCTTTCAAAGCTAATTTTTCAGGAAGATTTACTATAACAGCTCCTATATCATCATACCAGTTATTTTCATCAATTTTATAAGGTTCACCATCTATCAATCTATCTTTACAAATTATAGTCCATTCCTTTATAGGCTTATTATATAACTTGGAAAAATATTCCAATTGTTCTTTTAAATCATTAACAATATCAAAACTAAAATCAGATTTAGATTTAGGGTCTAAAATATCTCTGCCATCTAACTCAACTAAATTAACAATTTCGAAGTGAAACATTATTTTAGCTATTCTTTTTATTCTTTCAGTTTCAAGCTTATTTAACTTTGCACAGTTAAGAAAACCATAGCAAAGTTTTGCTGCTAAATCACCATCATACTTAATCAAGGTATTATCTTCAATTCCTTTTGATAGTAGTTCTTCATAATCTTCTCTCATTATTTCGTTCATAAAATTTGGATTATCAAATGCACTAAATAATTTTATAATCCTTTCAATTCCTTTATAATCTGATAAATTAAACTTATCTGAAAAAGCATCCTTTACATTTTCTAATATAAAATTTCTAGCTTCTTCTTTTAGAATAGAATCTACAAACTTATATCTAAAAGATAACATTATATTTGTTATCCAGTAAAATGGAGTTGATGCACTTCCAAAAATAGTCGAATCTGGCATTATGGGTATTCCATTTTTAATCAATGGATATATTTTAAAAGGCAACTCACTAGCATTTCTAGTCCCTCTTACTTCAGCTTCATAAGAGTTATCATTTTCATTAGAGCTATTAACATCAAAATCATATCCAACATTGTTCATGATAATTGGTATATCTTCTAAATGTTTCATAGCCTCTAAAAAATTATCCTTTAAAGATTTAGCAGTAATGTTACCAACTAATTCCTCTTTATACTTAACGTTACTTATAAATTCATCTCTAAGTAATGCATAATTTATTTTTTGCCAAATACCGCACAAATAAATATCACTCATTAATGAGGTGCTTCTAGTCTTCATTCCAGGAGTTATTATTGTTACTAATCCCATCTCAGAATCTAAAATGTGTTGATAGTCTTTTACTACTACCGTTCCAAATATTTTATTTCTAGTATCCATTATAGTTACTTCTGTATTTTTTCTAATATTAGAATTATATAGCATAACTATTTTTCCACTATAATAATTCCTTAATTCGTTATGCATTATTGATTGCGCTACCTCATAGGCTTGTTTAGGAGTATGAACACAAGGTATTTGCTTATAATCTACATACTTTACTCTTTTTTCACTTTCAGGAATATTCTCAAATAATTTAAGTTCTATACTTTTTCCATCTGTAAACTTGAACCATTCTTTTATTTTTCTAGATAAAGTAGAATCATATTCAAATTTAATAACATTAGGACAAGTCTTATTTACTTGAATATTACAACTAATTAAATTAAATCCAGCAATAGCATAAACTTTGTTTGATATATCATCATACTCTAGTATTGATATATTTTCTGTAAATTTTTCTAATTTCTGTATATATTCATCTTCAGAATCTATTGTATTATCATATATTTTAGCTGCACTTCTTAAAGTGTTGTAGAAAACATAATAACTTTCTGGTCCATGTTCTCCATTAATTTCAATAGTATCTAATAAATATTTAAAAATAGAGTTAATTTCTTCGATATTTAATGATGATGTTTTATTTTTCCTTTTCAACTGATAATTATTTCTGCCAAAAAATAATGTAGCAAAATTACCACTCTCATAAACTTCCCAAAATGTTCCAGGAGATCTTAGTGTTATATCATTTAAAATATCATATAAACTCGCATTTTTTCGTTGGTAAGCAAATATATCGCTACCAATATTTTCCATCTCATCACCTATTATAAATGAAGATGTATTAAATACAGTTTTTTTATTAGTACTTATAGTTCCATATGGATTTGAATTTTCATAGAAATCCACATCTTTTACTGATATACCATAAAAACAAATATCTCTATCTGTATTTGTTATATTTTCAGCTATTCTATTTGGTGTGTTTTTTGCTATTTCTTTACCTGAAATAAAGTTTTTTATCACATCTCTAAAATTAAAATTTCTTAAATATTTTTCTGTTTTAGATAATGTTTTTTCATTGAATATAAGTTGATTGTAAGAACAATTTAAATGATTAACACTCGACAATACATCTCCTAATGCTGTATATAAAATGGCATTTGTTCCAGCGACATTAAACTCTCTTTTGTCATTTAGATTAACAGCTATTTCATCCTTAGGAATTAAGTTAGAATTCGGATCTCTATAAGTCTTTGAAGCTGCTATTTCTTTAGCATTATCAAATTTACTAGACACCTCACTAACAAAACTATTAAAACTTATTTTTCCAAGTTTTCCAGATTTTTTATAATTATTAACGTCAGTAATATTATTAAATAATTCTGATGCAAAACTAACACATGAAATAGTTACTTCTCCTGAATTTATGTCTACAGAATTTATTCTTCCTGTAAAATCATAATAATCATTATTTTTGTCTAAAGATATATTTATAACCATTCCTTCTCTAATTTCAGGTCTATTTGTTACAAATTTCTTGTTATAAAGCACAGTATCACTTATATCATCATTCATAAAACCAATTTCTTTAAAATACGAATTAGCATCAACATAGTAAGGTCTTGTGTTCGCTATTTTTATAATAGCATTCTTAATATTTGTAGTATCATCTTTTTTGATTGATATATGATAGATATTTGAAATATCAAAATAATCAGAAATATTTCTATAAGATGATTCGTATAAAGCTTGTTCAACTTTGCTTTCATCTATTAACAAGACTTCAAAGTCTGGCATCATATTTCTGTAATCGGAAGATATTATTCTTGTTATTTCTTTAAACGATCTATACATTTTTGTTTGCCCTATTAACATTTTACTCATAAAATATGCTGGATTAGAGTTTCCTGGTATCTTTGCATTTATAGTTTCGTTATATATGCTCTTTTGATTTTCATCTAAATTATCTATAATTTCTTTTACACTTTTATCTTCTAAAATATCTTTACCATATTTCCCATAATCATCTTGTTTAATATTAGTTTTTTCAAGTATTCTATTAATACTCTCGGAAGTTTTTTTAGATACAGTTGTACTTTTAATTATATTATCAAAGAAATCTAATGGAGTTTCATAATCAGAAAATATTTTTATTCCATATATGCTTTGAAAATCTTTATTTTGACCATTAACTCTTTTAAAAGCAGATGAAAAATTTAATAATTTATCAAAATATCCCTCTCCAAAAAGTTCATTTATATTTCTTTTTATATCTTCTATTTTCATTATTTTTTCTTTATCTATACTAATTTCATTTTCGCTAGTTATAACTTTCTGTAATAATAATCTATTCAACTCCTCTTGCAATGCTATTGCTGAAATTGATATAGGTCCTATTAACGAATGAGCACTCTCTCGTAATACCAATCCTAAATCAGCTTTCTCAAAAGCTAAATTTGGTATATATAAACTTGATATACAATATGATATTAAAAAGCTTTGAAGCTCTATATTAAATTCATTTGTAAATGAAGCATTTATTGTAGAGTGCAATCCATCTGTTCCGAAGTTATTTTTATTAGTATTATTTATGTTTGAATTTCCCATCACACATAATTTAAAAATAGATGTTATTATTCTTGAATAATTAGAATCTACAGTTTCAGAATTTTTATCATATACTTTGTCATATCTTTCAAGTATTTTACTTATGCTACCTTCAACGCTTTTTGATATAGTAGAATAATGATCGGCCAATATATCTCCATTAAATAAATTCATACCATAAAAAGTTATAGCTTTATGCTTAAATTCTTCGCTAGTTATTATCTCTCTAGTTTTTCTAAATACTAAATTTATTGATTTATCTATTAGT
>NZ_JBOFKN010000028.1:0-1159 GCF_051657365.1 Paraclostridium sp. | reverse complement strand
AGTCTTTAGCTTTCTTAGGAAATCCATTTAAGGTAATCCTATATAGAGTAAAAATAGATTTATCAAATTTACAAGAAGTATTAAAAACAGTAGAAAAAGATGAACCTAATTATTTTAGTATTCCAATTATTCCAGTTGTAGGAAAAGCTAAATCAGGCTCAACCTTAAAAACAGATGTAGAAAGTTGGTTAAATAATCTAAGGAATGAAGAGGGAATAAAATTAGGGAAAGAAGTATCAACGATTAAATTAGTAACAAGTTGTGATGTAGAGCCAAATAAACCATATATTATAGACTATTCATCTAAGCAAACACACCATGTAGTTGCTGGGCTAGAGAATAAGGTTTTAACAGCTCAAGAGTATAGCTTATGTGTAGCTTCATTATGTGCAGGAGTTCCATTAAACGCAAGTATCACAAATATGAATCAACCATGGTTAAAATCATTTAAAAGCTCAGTTGCTAATGAGGATGAAGAGATAGCAAAAGGAAAAGTATTAACGGGATATGATGGAGAAAAATATACAATTTTAAGAGGTGTAACATCATTTATAGAAGCTACAGATGACAAGAATGTAAGTTTCACTAAGATAAGAAAAATGGAGATAATGGACATTCATCAAAAAGATATAAGAAATACTTTTAAGAGTTCATATAGAGGAAGATATCAAAATACATATGATAATAAAAGGCTATTATTAGGAGCTATAAATAGTTACTTATCAACATTCAAAAAGAATGGCCAATTAAATCCAAGTTACGACAATAAAATGGTAATAGATTTAGAAGCACATAGAAAGTTTTTATTGGATAAAGGGACATATAAGGGTAAACAAATTACCGAAGAGGATATAAAGAAAATGTCAGATTATGAGTTAGCAAGAATAGACACTGATGATAAAGTTTTTGCATATATTCCTCAATATAAACCAACTGATGTAATGGAAGATTTCTATGGAGAAGCAATAATGTAGGAGGGAGAAAATGGAGTTTAAACCAGATCAGGTAGTAAATGGATCATGGGGAAAAGTATATATGAATGGTAGGGATATAGCAGAGCTAGAATCATTTACCATGAAGATGACTTACCAAAGTAAAGATATAAAACTGTATGGTGGAGAGATAGGAACAAAGAATACAGGAGTAAAGATAGAAGCTA
>NZ_JBOFKN010000027.1:0-22127 GCF_051657365.1 Paraclostridium sp. | reverse complement strand
AACACTATTTTCATTATTTATTGATTCAATATATATCATATTAATATCCTCCCATAAATTTATATTAATATGAATATATGAAAACTAGCTTATCTTAGTGAATTTAACTTTAATGAATAACTTATTAAATCATCAATTTTAGATTGCAAATAAATTATTTCGTCATTTAATGTATTTTCGCTTTTAGCTATTTCTATAATTTTTTTTGATAAATTTTCTATTGATGTATAATTTTCATCTTTAAATATACTTATTTCCATAACTTTGTTAGGATAATAATCATATAAATTTTTACCCATTTTTTTCGCAAAAATTTTAAAATATTTATTGTATATATTTGAATTTAATATACCTATTAAATATTCATGAGAAAATTCATTTAAATACTCTTCTTTTACATAAAAAGAGTATACATCAGCGCTACAAAAACTGTTATTAGTATCTATTGCAAATCTATTTTCCTTTGATTTATATGGGTACATTATCTTTTCTCGCTCAAACATAAACTTATCTCTTCCCCACTGTAATTGATGCCATTTTCGTATATTTTTTATACACTCTCTTCTTTTTTCTAGCTTTTCCCTGTATTGTCCTATATGTTTCATAAAGTTTTCATATTTATTATAGTCATCAATATCATCACTATAAATAAGCTTCAAAGAATTTTTTTCTATAAAATATTTTTTTATATTTTTATTTTTAACCCAATTTTTCAATATTATTTGCTCTTGTTCTGATTCATCAATATCTTTGTCATTAATTACAAATGCCTTATCACACCCAGTTATAACTCCTTGAAAGCTTACACATATATCCTTTAATTTGTATGTACAATTACTCTCAATTTTATTGTATAGGTCAATATTTTCTTTTTTATCTATGATCCAATTTTCTCTCATTTCACTTTGTTTTAAAATTATTTTAATAAAATAATTTTCATTATTTAATATATTATTAATATCTACTATGTTGCTTAAATCTATACTGTAGTTATCTAACTTATAGATATCTATTTCCGAATTTAAATCCACTTCTTTTTTCATCGTAATTATACAACTCGCTACACTTGCATTTTTAAAAACATTCATCCCATTGAAATCTATTATTTCTTTTACATTCACATTTTTCAAAATGTATTTTCTTAAACTTTTTCCACTTTGACTTTCTATAAAATATCTAGGAGTTATTATACTTGCAATCCCTTCTGGCTTTAATAAATCTATTATCCTTTTATAAAAGCAAAAGTAAATATCAGACTTATCTTTATATACCTCTGAATACTCTTTTAGTAACCATTTTTTATAACTCATAGTAAGATTTTTATGTCCTATATATGGAGGATTTCCAATTATATAATCAAACTTACTGTCCCAAAATATTTTTTTAATATTTTCATCTACCCCTTCATTGCTTAAACTGTCAAAACAATATATATTTAATTTATCTACATTACAAAATTTTTCTTTACTAATCAATGAATATTTAAGCACCTCTATAGCTTCATAATCTATATCTATTCCATATATGCAATTGCTAATTATATGATTATGAACATTTTCAATGTTTAACTCATGTTTATATTTTTCTAGCATTTCGTGTAAAACATCATATACTTCCAGTAAAAAATTTCCACACCCACAAGATATATCTAAAATTTTCGGACATGGATTTTTTATAAAATCATGACTATATAAATTTTTTTTGACTATATATTCTGTAATATACTTAGGTGTATAATAAATCCCCAAAGCTTTTTTATCCTCTTCACTTAAATTACTTTCATATAAATTGGATAAATAATAATTATTATCGCTTAAAATCTCCATATTTAATCCGCCCCCCAGAGAATACCTTTTCATATTTTCTATTATATCAAATATAGTTCAACATAATATACTAATTCCATATTTGACCAATTCAATTCAAAATAAATAATAAAGAAAAAGGAAGTATATAAGTTTATATACTTCCTTTTTCTTTATTATTTATTTGTAGAGTCTATGTAGCTTAAAATTCCTTGAGCTATTCCCTGAGCCATTTTATTTTGATATTTATCATTTTTTAAATTCTTCGCATCTTTTTCATTAGTTATAAATCCAACTTCAACTAATGCTGCCGGCATATCCGTATTTTTTAAAATTTCAAGATTAGATGGATATATCCCTCTATTTCTTGTATTTAAATATAAGCAAATAGTATCTTGAATTGATTTTGCCAATTTTTCAGAGTCTGCAATTCCATTGTTCTTATAGTACGTTTCTGTACCATAGGCTTGATTGCTTCCATTTTGTGAATTTGCATCTATAGATACTACAGCATCTACATTTTGTGAATTTGCCATCTTAACTCTATCTTCTGACGAAATATATATATCTTCACTTCTAGTCAGTATCACTTCTAAATCATCATATTGTGATAAATATCCAGCTACTTTTTTTCCTATTTCTAAACATATATCTTTTTCTAAGACACCATCAACCCCTTTAGTTCCTATGTCACTACCTCCATGCCCTGGATCTATTAGTATCTTAAATTTAGCGTTACCTTTCTCACTTTCTAAACTTAAATGTTCAAGTTCGAGTTTTTCTGGTTCTTTGACCTTTATTGAACTATCACTATTTGCTTTATCATTTGTCTTATCATTTGTTTTTCCGCCTAATGCCATTTTAAAAATAAATGCTATTGAAAATATACTCATTAATAATATAAATACTAAAATAACTAATCTAGACTTCTTTATTTTCCTTTTTTTAACAACCTTTTTTTTATTAGCCATATATTCACCCTTCTACTAGATAATCATGGTTAATTTTAGCATTTTTTGTTTATATTTTCAACAACCTCAGTACTATCCACCTAAAGTTATATCTTGGTTACTATACCAATTTATAGCTTCTTCTATATGATCATTTTTAAAATCAGGCCAATATTCATCTAAAACATAAAAATCTGCATATATAGATTGAACTGGCAAAAATCCACTTAATCTTCTTCTTCCACCCCATCTAACTATCAAATCTAGTCTGGATATATCAAAAGATTGTATATATTCATGTATATTATTTTTATTATTTCCTTGTGCAGTAGATAATGTATTTAAATCCCAATGCCATCCATAATTTACTAATAAATTGGCTTTTATTTGCCCTTCTTTTGCGTCAATTCTTTTAGTATATGGAATCAATTCTTTTGGAAACATAGGTGAATTTGTATTTCCTATAACTAAAAGTGAAGCTCCTTCATCAACTAACATTTTAGCTGCATCTACACATGCATCTGTGAATGCCTTAGTTTGATAAGATGGTCGTTTAGCATTATCTGTCGTGAACCCATAAAAAGTAACTTCCTCTACGCCTATATCTCTACACGCTCTATAAGCTTCGATTCCTGGGTCTAAGCCATTGTCATAACCTTTATCCTTTGTAAGTCCTTTAGATTCAGCCCATCGTCTATTTCCATCTGGTATTATACCTACATGTTTTGGTATTCTCATTATAATCACCTCTTTCTCTATCATTATTACCATTAATTAACTTTTTACACATTAACTTATTTAAATTTAATATTAAAAATAGTTGATAATTACATATACTTCATCTCAACACCTAATGCGTATAATATAGAAAAACTATGCTTATTTTAAATTCAAAGTTAATTCAATACTTATATTTAGATTAATTTTTCATACTATTATGGATTATATTCACGCTATCGTGATTGATAGCTGTAGATTAACTTAAAATGTAGGTATAAGCTTTTATACATGTTTATAGAAATAAAATTTTCATTTTTAAAATTTAATATCTTTAGAAACTTATATAACATTATTCCCTCCATTAGATAGTTAGATGTTCAGAAATTGCTATTGAGTTGGATTTTTAAAATAATAATTTTGTTAAATTTTGTTATGGAGTGTATTGCGGGATATATATAATAGATTTACTTTAATATATAAAACTCTCTAAAATCTATATTTGATAATTCAAACTTATTATCATTAGCCAATGTTTTGTTCAAAGCTAGTGTGTTAAAATAAAGCCCCTGACGGCTCTGTGCCAGTTTAAAATAGTTTTCATGAAACTTATTACTCTAAAGCTATTTTAAGTTTAATTAAGCCATATACAATATATTCTTACTTAAACTATAAAAATCATAATTTAAAGGTTAATTTTAACTATAGAATGAGTATTCTCAACTAAATTCTAAAAATAGAAATATAAGTGAAGTTTTATTTATATAATATATCTAGCTTTAATTTTGATGTATTATATAAATAATAATTATATTTATAAACTAAGGGATGTGATGAATTATAAAAACTTTATTTGATAAAACTAAAATAAAAAACCTACAACTTAAAAATAGATTTGTAAGATCTGCCACTTGGGAAGGTTTAGCTAATGAAAATAGCCATATGAATGATGAAATATTTAAAGTTTATACAGATTTAGCTAAAGGAGGAGTCGGTCTTATAATAACTAGCTATGCTCATATATGTGCAGATGAGCAACCTACTAGAAATATGTTAGGAATATATGATGATTCATTTATAGGTAATTATAAAAATTTAACTGAAACTATACATTCTTATAATAGTAAGATAATTATGCAAATAGTTTATGGTGGCAGTCAAACTTCATATAATACTGAAAATAGATTGATACTAGGGCCATCTTCTATCGCTAATATCAAAACCGGTGTAACCCCTAAATCTATGGATAAAAATGATATTGATTCCATTGTTAATTCCTTTGCTGAAGCCGCTTATAGATGTAAATTATCTGGATTTGATGGTGTTCAAATCCATGGAGCTCATGGGTATCTGCTTAGTCAATTTTTAGACCCTTACCATAATAGAAGAACCGATGAGTATGGCGGTTGTATAGAAAATAGAGCTCGAATAATATTTGAAGTTTATAATGCTATAAGAAAAAAAGTAGGTGATACTTATCATATAAGTATCAAAATTAACTCTAGCGATTTTAGAGAAGATGGAGCTACTTTCTCTGACTGTATGTATGTTGTTAAAAAACTGGATATGCTCGGTGTAGATTCTGTTGAAGTAAGCGGTGGTAATTTTAGAAATTTTAAGGGTGAATCTTATTTCAAAGATTATGCTAGTAAAATTTCAAGTTCTGTTAATTGTCCTATTATGTTAGTAGGCGGAAATAGAACTGTGGATTCTATGAGTTGTATATTAAATTCTACTAATATCGAATATTTTTCAATCTGTAGACCTTTGATATGTGAACCTAATTTAATAAATGAATTTAAGTCAAATTCAAACTATAAGCATAAATGTGTAAATTGCAATCAATGTATGAAAAAAGATAAATTGTGTATTTTACATGTGTAGTTTATATAATTAATAATAACAAATCAAAGTGTATTCATTTAATGAATACACTTTGATTTCGTGTAAGCTAATAATATCCTAATATTTTTATATATCTTCGCTCTCCTACTTTTTCGCTTAAAGGAAAATCCAATAAGTCTTCTGTGTGTTGACATATAAGATAATCTAATAGATAATTTTCATCATTTAATATTACTTGTGTAACTATCATAGTATGATATATTCTGCCTTCATATGCCAATTGTATTATATCTCCAATTTCCAATTCATTATAATCAGCAGGGACTGCATATATACCATGATTTTCTGTGTTTTCATTATTATTTTTTATTATATATCTTCCAAACGCTCCTGCTGATGTCCATGTTGGAGTTCTACTTGAATCACTATACCAATACCATTTTTCAATTACATCTCTTCCTTGATTGTCAAATGGTATATTTCCTGCTTTTATACACTGAGAAATATAATTTGTGCAATCACCACCCCAAGGGTCGTAATCTTTATATTTGGGATTTCTATATAGTGCCCATGTTCTTGCGTATTCTACTGCAGATTCTCTATCATATTCTTTTAATTGTTTCATTTTAATACTCCATTATATATTGTTTTGTGTAATCGCTTAAATAATCTGTTATTTCTTTAAAGTATAGTTTTATTTCTACTATATCTTTATCGTCGGTTATTTCGTATGATGAAAAAGTTATAGCTACATATTTTGGTGTTATATAAAAAGATTGTTCATTTATTATTTTATGTGGGGTTGTATTTATTTCATTTTGTATTAGTAATTCATAGTTGAAATTTTTTTTAAAAATATCTTCGATTAAAATTTGTCGATTTTTATTAAAGTCATAATTATAAGTATTTACATAGTTTATTATGCTATCGTAATTGTATATTTCTGAAAATATAATAGATAAGCTTACTATATTATTTTCATTTAACTGTACCTTGTAGTCTGTAAATATAGTAAGTTTTTCATTTGAGCAAATTGCATTTTCTTCTATAATATCTTTAAATATTTTTATGTCTTCGCTTATTAAGTTGTTTACATAGTTTATAAAAAAATCATTTTTAATTGTGTTTATTACAGGATATTCTACTATACAATTTATATTTTCATCTTCAATATCTATATATTTACTTTTTATGTTTATCACTAGAATACCTCCTGTTTTATTTGTATATTACTATGTATGTAACTTGTTTCAATTTTGTTATATTATTTCTAATCTTTATGTATTGAATATCTGTTTATAGTTTAATATAATTAGGTGTACATTAAAAATCATGAGAAAGAAGGGATTATTTTGTCGAATTTGAAAAAGTTCGTTATTGCATTGCTAGTGTTAGTTATATTAATACCAGCAGGCGCTTTTGGGTATTTATATTTTAAATTAGATACCATGTATGATGGAAGTTCAGATAGTAAAATACTTAATAAAACTAATTATAAAGAAGTAAAAGGAATAACAAATATTTTACTTGTTGGTACGGATGGTAGAACATTAGAGGAATCATCTAGATCTGATTCTATGATGATTCTTACTATAGATAATAAAAATAAAAGCTTAAAGCTTACTTCTCTAGCTAGAGATACATATGTAGATATACCTGGACATGGTATGCAAAAACTTACTCATGCTTATGCATATGGTGGAATTAATCTACTAGTTGAAACTATTGAGAGTAATTTCAAATTAGATATTCAAAACTATGCTATAGTTAATTTCTTCTCATTTATGGATATAGTTCATACATTGGGTGGCGTTGTTGTTGATGTTAAACCTAACGAACTTGAAGAGTTAAATAAATTTATACCTGAGTGTTATGGCTTTGATGAAAATAAAAATAAAGGTCCAATGGAGTTGGTTGAAAATTCAGGAACTCAAAAACTAAACGGATATCAAGCTTTATCTTATGGTCGTATAAGAAAGAACGATAGCGCTTTAGAAAGAGATAGAAGACAAAGAGCTCTTATACAAGGTATGATTGATGGTGCTAAAAATCTCTCTATAACTAAATATCCACAGTTGCTAGACAGTATTTTACCTTATATTAAAACTAATATGAAACCTACAGATATTTTATCACTTGGTGCTACAGCTCTTCAATTAGGCGATTTAAATATAAAATCATTAGAATTCCCTATGGAAGAATACAGTACAGGTGGAATATACGGTAATGCAGGATGGGTTTGGCGTTATGATGCCGATAAGTGTTTACCAATTTTACATGACTTCATATTCGATGATGTGATGTATCAAAAACCACAACAATAATAAAAATACCTAGAGTTTACACTCTAGGTATTTTTATTATTGTTATTAATATTTAAATTTTTTTAAAATTTCATCAACTATATATTCACTTGAGTGACCATCTCCATAAGGATTTGATGCCTTACTCATTTCATCATATTTTTTGTTATCTACTAATAGTTCTTTAGTAAGATTATAAATATTTTCTTCAGTAGTTCCTGCTAATTTAAGCGTACCCGCTTCAACACCCTCCGGTCTTTCTGTAGTATCTCTCAATACTAATACTGGTTTTCCTAGCGAAGGAGCCTCTTCTTGAATACCTCCACTATCTGTCATTATTAGATATGCCTTATTTAAAAAATTATGAAAATCAAATACCTCTAAAGGCTCTATAAGGTGAATTTTTTTATTCTCACCTAAAATCTCATCTGCCGCTTCTCTTACTAATGGATTTAAATGTATAGGGTATATAACTTGAATATCATCAAATTCTTCAGTTATCCTCTTTATAGCTCTAAATATATTTTTCATAGGTTCTCCGAGGTTCTCTCTTCTATGCGCAGTTAGCATTATCATTCTATCTGAGCCTATTTTATCTAATATATCATTTGAGTATTCTGTTTTTATAGTTGTCTTTAATGCATCTATAGCAGTGTTTCCAGTTACATATATATCCTTTTCTTGTTTACCTTCCTTTATTAAGTTCTTCTTAGCTATTTCAGTTGGTGCAAAATGCATATCTGCTATAACTCCAGTAATTTGTCTGTTTACTTCTTCAGGATAAGGAGAATACTTATCATATGTTCTTAACCCAGCTTCTACATGTCCTACTAAAATTTTATTATAAAAAGCCGCTAAACTTCCAGCTAAAGTTGTTGTTGTATCTCCATGTACTAATACTATATCTGGATTTACTTGTTTAATTACTGTATCTAAACTACTCAATGCTCTAGTTGTAACATCTACTAAAGATTGACCTTGTTTCATTATATTTAAATCATAATTTGGAACTATATTAAAAGTATCTAGAACTTGATCTAACATTTGTCTGTGTTGAGCTGTTACACATACTATACTATCTATATTTTTCCTTGACTCTAACTCTTTAACCAACGGAGCCATTTTTATAGCCTCTGGCCTAGTTCCAAATATAGTCATTACTTTTATAGTTTTCATATATACTCCTCCTTTTTTAATTTACTATCTAATTATTAATGTATTCTATAAATAAAATAAGTATATATAATTGCATAAATGAATTATATATACTTATCTTTATTAAATTATATTACTGTTCTTTTATAGTATCTACGTTTTGTTTTTTTATATTTTCTTTGAAATTAGGTTCTGAAAAATCTATATACTTACTAAATAATACATATACTTGTGCATTTGTTATATATTTAGATTTATTTATTTTATTATATACAACTTGATTTAATATACCTACCTGTTTCAATTCTTCTAAAGATTTAAAATCTTCATTAAATAATACTGATGCTAATTTTATAAAATCAGCTTTAGTTATATTTTCATTCATATTATTTATAAATTGAGTTTGTTTTTCATTTATATTTATATTGCTGTGGTCTTTTATTAAATTTGCAATATTTTTCACTTCAATTTTGCTAGCTTTTTCATCTAAGGGCATCGAATCTTTATACTTTGACCCTAATACACCTCTTATTCTCAAATGCTTGATATAAGCTTCTGCATAATGACCCTCATATGGGTTTTTAGGCATATCATAAAATTCCATTTTACCTATAGTTTCCATATCTTTATGTACTTTATTCATATGTTTATCCCTAACATCTCTCAAGTTTAGATTATTAGTTATAGCATAATCTACAGCATGTACCGCCCCTTGAGCCATATTCATTAATACAGGTACAGTTCTCGCACTTCCATGTGCTACAACATCAAAACTTGCATTCCTTCCTAACACAACTACATTTTCAATATTCTTTGGCAACATTGATGATAACGGTATTTCATATATACTATTTCCATTCATAGCATTTCCATAGCCCTCTTTATATGTAGTTTGTAAGTCACTTGGATAACTTCCAAACCCAATGAAATCATTAAATTGTCTATGTGCTATTATATCATATCCATTTAATGTATAATCACCTACTATACGTACTCCTTCTCTTATATATAACTCTTTAGCAATATTACCTGGTTTAGCATTCTCAAATCCTGGTAAATTATCTCTCATATACTCAACTATATATGGAACTTCTTCTTTCGCTATATTTATTATATTATTATACGAGTCTTTATCTAAAGGGTTAACTTTGAATGCTAATAATGCATTTAAAACTACACTTCCATCATCTTGTCTTGAAATATTTAATCCTCTCATCTTTAATAGGTCATTTTTAGGCTCATAATTATACATCTGTGCAAATCCCCATGCTGCATTACCTGTAACTCCTGTATTTGGATCATTATCATTTTTAAGTGCTTTTTTTATCTCATTCCAATTTACATCTTTTACAGAAAATATTACACCTGCAGCTGCATACTCATTTTCTTTTCCAAATTCACTTCTTCCCGTCCTATATTCTGCACCCATTTTTCTTGTATACTCCGCTTCATATGACCCATCAAATATATATTCACCTTTTGTTTCTACAGTTTTACCATCTTTATTATATGATACTCCAATTGCCTTTTTATTATTATCTTTATCAACTATTGGAGTTATATCCTTTGCACCTTTTACCAAATCTATATTATCATCTTTTATTACTTTATCAAAAAATTGTTGTGTTTTTTTTAAATCTAAATTATGTCCATTACTCGCATTTTTATAAAACTCAGTAAAAAAACCTTTATTTAATATCTCAGTTCCATTTACATAGTTTAAATCTAATGCAGTTAACATTCCTTCTGTAAACAGTCCTCCTATATTATTATCTTGTGTAATCATATCTACATGATATCCAAGTCTAGCAGCAGTAACTGCAGCTGTTATTGCTTCGGGTTCACTTCCCAAAACTATCACGCTCTTATTCTTATTTTCTTTAATTTGAAAATCAGTATTTTTTTCCTTTAATTTATTCAAAACAAAAATGCTAATTACTATAGTAATAACTATAGTTAAAATTAATCCTAATCCTTTCTTCACACTAATATGTCCCCTCTCTTAATTAAGCGTATATACTATTATTTTTCATTTAAAACTTCTATAGCCTTAATAGCTGTATTCTTAGATAATTTAATTAATTCACTAGAATAGTTATTTAAGTCTTCTTTTATTTTTTTATTATCGTTTAATATTTCTAAACTTAATTTAAGCAAATCTTCCTCATCCCAATTTTCATTAACTGAACCTATACATGGTTGTTTTACTAGTTTTAAAAATGAATCAATTTTAGGATCATAAGAAATCCCTATCATTGGAGTATTTACAGTTGAAGCAAAAATTAATGCATGAAGTCTCATTCCTATCATAAGTTTGGATTTTTTTATATACGAAATCTTATCTTCTATAGATAAATCATGCTTGATTACATCTGCATTTTCTTTCATAATATTTAATACTTTTTTAGATGTTTTATAGTCATACTCTCCATGCATAGGCAAAAATACAACTTCTTTTTTCTCCTGAATAAGCTTATCACATACAGATGCTATTTTAAGTAAAAAACTTTCATCACCCTTATCCCAATCTCTTACACTTATTATGACCATTTCTTTATCTTGTTTTATTTTATTTTCATCATTTATACTTAATCCCATTACAGGATCTGGAACTATACTCATAGGTTTATTTATACCTATTTCCTTTAATAAATTGAGTGACTCTTCATCCCTTAAAGTAATACTTTCTACCTTATTCAAAACTTTATTTATAATTTTTTTACTAAAGTTAGTATTTATAGGTCCAACTCCTTGTGCATATATAAATGTAGGTTTATTAGCTAATTTAGCTAGTCTAATTACAGTTGTATAGTATAGCACCGGTCTATAACTCGTTACATCTTGTAATAAGCTTCCACCACCACTAATTAATCCATCACTTTTTCTTAACTCTCGATATATCTTAGCTATATTCCACCTATTTATAGCATCCACATCATATGTTTTTTTTGTGTGTTCAATATCATTAGATAAAACTACTATATCTATATTTGGATTAACTTCTCTTAACGCTATAATTATAGATTTTAATATTGCCTCATCTCCTGCATTGTTAAACCCATAGTATCCAGAAATTAATACTCTCATAATATTTCTCCTTATTAATTTTTCTTTTTGTTATTTATAAATTTAATAATTAAATTAAATATACAAATATAAAATATCCCTATAATTGCTCCAAATACTACTCCATATGTAGTTCTTAAAAGGGAGTATAAAAATGGAGTATGCAAATGTGTAAATGTATTTACAGTAGACATTGTCGCAATAGATCCAAGTATTAATATATATTGGGAGTTAACAACATTTTTACTATGCAAATAATAAGCCATAAATAAAGCAGGATATCCTATTAAAAATTCTTTCGTCCTTGGTCTAACATACAATACCTTTTCCATTAATGCTCGAATTTGCAATTCAAATTCACTAACATGTCCTCCATTTCCACTTCTATTTACATATATATATAATACTATTAATGTACATATTGCTATTGCAAAATGATATAATTTTATATTTTTCATCATATTTCTAACTTCATTTTTTATACAATTTATAGAATTTAATTGTTTTATTTTTTCTATATTACTACTTAAAACAACCCATATACTTATCAGTATAGGTGGTAGTACATATAAAAACTTCACTCCTGAAAATGATTTTAATTTAAGCATATAATCAGTTCCATACATTATCGAAGCTATTATTATTCCTGTTGATATAGCAATTCCAATACTCATTAAATATTTAGCCGTAAATAATTTTGTCTTTGATTTATAAGGAACTACTACTGCTGCAAATGCTCCAACTATAGCTACTGAAAAAGCATATAGTTTTATTAAAATACCAATATCATTTTTCATAATAAAGATAGCTCCTACTATTACTAATAAAAATAAACCCATAGACATTTTTACTTTTTTTTCAAACATACTTAAAAATGTAATAGCTATCAATGCTGCGAATGATATACCAATAAAAACTATAGATATATTATATTTTTCCATAATAGGTACCGGCTTAGCTATTCCAAGACTATATTTATCACTTATTTGTTCCTTAGCTTCTTTTATAGAGTATATTAAATCATCTGTACTATTTTTAACGGTTTTACTATTTTTGTAATTTATACAATCATCTACTGATATAAATCTTATATTTCTCTCTTTTACAGCTCTTGAAATTCTTGCTGCAAGTTCATTTTTGTTTAAATGTAACTCATTTACACTTACTTCATGTGCTCTAGTTATATTACCGCTATTTAACTTAGAATAAGTAGTTAATCCTACGCTATTTTGAAACTCTGTAAGAAATACTGTTATTTTATCCTTTTTTAACTCATTAAAATAATTTTCAATATTATCTGGATATCCAAATAAAGACTGTCCTCTTAATTGTACTTGATAAATACCATACTTTTTAGACATATACTTTATTTGCTTTAATAATAATTGCTGATCACTTTTATTTTTTGTGTTTGCAATCCCTAAAACAGGATTAAATTTATTTAATTTTATTTTTTTAATTTTTTTTTCATCTATAAAAAATTGATTTGTAAGTATCGGATTAATGATTTTATTATCCTTATTCTCTATTTCCATCTTACTATCTATGTAAAATATAATTCTATCATCATTATTAAAAATTTCATACTTTGATAGATATGTTTCTATATTATCTAATTCGGTACTAAAAAAATCATTTTTATCTAAGCTTATAACTATATTTTCATCAGATTCAGATTCAGGTATATCTATATTTTTATATTCTTTATTTTTCTTTGAAAATTCGCCTAATGTTGAAATTTGTAATGATCTATCTTCTGAAATTTGATATAAAGACTCATTTTTTACAACTATACTCTTTATTCCTGCTTGATTCATTTGTTCATAAAAGTATTTAAGTTCATTTTTGTTCATATTTGATATAGAATCTTCACCAATACCTATTTCATAAATATTATTTTTATTTTCTGCTTTTATTCTATTTAATATAATTCCACTTCCTAGACAAAGTGATATTATAAAAATCAACGTAAATATAATTTTTGAATTTTTTTTCATATTTTTTTAGAATCCTTTCTTTTAATAGTTGCTTTTTCTTTTAAAACTTCTACTACAAACATTGGAAGTGCAATAGATCTTTTCCACCTTTTAGGGTCTCCTGCAACTCTATACAGCCATTCTAAATTTAATTTTATCCAAATATCTGGTGCTCTTTTTACAAATCCACCCAAAACATCAAAACTTCCTCCAACACCAATAAAACACCCTTTTTCAACTTTTCCAATGATATTATCAATCCAAAAATCCTGAGTTGGATATCCCTTAGCAACAAATATATAATCTGGTTTTAAATTTATCACCTCATTTATTACTTTATTGGTATCAATATCATATCCATTATTATATCCAACAATATTTAATTTTTTATATTTAGATTTCAAATTTTCAATCATCATATTTAAAACCTCTTCTTTTGCTCCATAGAAATATACACTATTATTATTATTATTTGCATCTTCTAATAAATCTACCATTAATTCTATACCCGGTATTCGCTCTGGAATATACTGATTTAGAATTTTAGCTCCTTTCACAACTCCTATTCCATCTGGAACTATATAATCAGCTTTCTTTATAGTATTTTTATAATCTTTGTTTTCTTTTGCATACATCGCTATTTCAGCATTAGCAGTTACTATATATGTCTTTTCATTTTTATTTACTCTTTCTAAAATTCGTTTAATCAAATCATTTTTTTTCAAAGTAACAAATGGTATATCAAATATCTTTACAGTACTCATTATTTTACATCTCCTACATTAATAATTTTAATTGCTTTAAAGAGGCTGTCTCAAAATAAAATTATTCAAGACAGCCTCTCTATTATATTTCTTTTTTTATATCTGATTTTTTCAACACCTTAAATATAGTTATAAAAACTATCTTAATGTCTAAAATCAAAGATCTATTTTTCAAGTATTGATAATCTAATTTAACTTTTTCTTTTTCTCCTATGCTATCACGTCCATTAATTTGTGCTAATCCTGTAATTCCTGGTAATATTATATCTATGTTGTATTTCTGTCTTAATAAAATCAATTCTTTTTCATCTAGTATAACTGGTCTTGGTCCAACTATACTCATATCACCTTTTAGTATATTAATTAATTGCGGTAATTCATCTATACTTGTCTTTCTTATAAATCTCCCTGTTTTAGTGATAAATAAATTTGCATCATCAAATTCATTGGTACTTAAAGTTGGTGCATCTTTTTTCATACTTCTAAATTTATAAATGTAAAAGGGTTTGCTATTTTTCCCCGCCCTTAACTGTTTAAATATAATCGGACCATCCGACTCTAATTTTATAAGTATACTTGTTATCAAAAATATAGGTGCCAGTATTATTATTCCTGATACAGATATAATTATATCTATAAATCTTTTTAATGTATTATAATTACTTATTTCATTTTCTGCCTTTAATTCGAGTTTATTCTCCACAAATATCCTCCTAATTATTAAATTCATTTCAAAATTCAAATTTTATCAATTATTCATATATTTTATCATTTTAATTTTATTTTGTATATATTTTTGATATTTACATTTTTAGTAAAATAAAAATAGTATTTATAAAAAACACTTTATAAATACTATTTTTATTATATATATTAATTATTTTATTCTACTTAGCATTACTACTACTTCTGATCTTTTCATAGAGTTTTTAGGGGCTAATGTATTATTTCCCATACCATTTATATATCCCCATTCAACTACACCTTCAACTGAATCTTTTGCCCAATCTGATATTTCATTGTAATCACTAAACTGCATTGATTTATCATGATTTGAATCAGCTATGCCTTTGTAATTAGCTAGCATTTTTGCAGCTTCTTCTCTTGTTATAAGTTTATCTGGTGCAAATATATCATCAGACATTCCATTTGCAACCCCATTGGTTACAGCTATATCAATTTCTTTTTTTGCCCAATGATTCACAGTATCGTTAAAAACTTTTCCACTTGTTTTATTTAATCCAAATACATTATTAAACACCTTTACAAATTCAGCTCTAGTTATCGGATTTTCAGGTTTAAATGTATTATCTTCATATCCATTTATATATCCTTTATTATAAAAATCATTTATATAACTTTCTGCCCAATGTCCTTTTACATCGGTAAAGTTAGAATCTTTTTTAAAACATTGCTTTATTTTATCTCTACATCCTTGCCTATTTGATAATATATCTGATGTAGAATAAAAAACACTCCCTTTAATCTCTTCATATTGATTATTTAAATCTATTTGTCTATCAATTTCATTTGCTACTGAATCTTTATATATTCCATGTCCTATATATAAATCCACATTTGTACCATCTAACTGATTTGACCACCAATCAATCAACTTTGAATAATCTGCGATTTTATATCCTATATTCCAATAAATTTGGGGAACTATATAATCTATATAATTATTATTTACCCAATTTAAAGTATCTGCATAGTCTGAATAGTAACTCTCTTTTCCATTTGTATCTGATCCATTTATATCACTATCTTTATTTTTCCATATGCCACTTGGACTTACTCCAAATTTCACATTGGGATTTATGTATTTTATAGTTTTTTTAACACCTAATATCATTTCATTTATATGATTTCTTCTGCTATTAGCAACTTGTCCATCTCTACTTTCCCCTTCTGGAAGAGGATAATTCTCTGGGTAAAAATAATCATCAAAATGAATGCCGTCAACATCATAGTTTCTGACAATCTCTCCTACTGTATCATATATATGTTGTTTAACTTGCGGTAACTCTGGATTATAATATATTCTGCCGTTGTTAATTAAAGTCCATTCTGGATGTTGCCTTGCTGGACTTTTTTCACTAAGTTTATTTAAATCTGTTCCTGACGTTGTAACTCTATATGGATTTAACCAAACATGAACTTTCATACCTCTCTTATGAGCCTCTTTTATAACAAAGTCTAAAGGGTCATATCCAGGTTCTTTTCCCTGTGTACCTGTCAAAACATCAGACCACGGATTTATATTAGATTTATATAATGCATCTCCCTTTGGTCTAGCTTGAAACATTACAGTGTTTATTCCTGCATCATCTAAATTATCTAAAATATTTATCATTTCACTTTTTTGTTCATCATCATTACCTTGTGTCTTAGGCCAATCGGCATTGTATACGGTTGTAATCCAAGCTGCTCTCATATCATTACTTTCAGCATATATATTTATATTACTATCTAATAAAAACAAAGCACATGTTACAATTATTAATAATACTTTTTTCATCTTCTAAATCTCCCTAATTTAAAAATAGAAACAAAAAAGTTCCCTAATTTCTAGGGCAACTTTTTAACTTTATAAAATTTAATTATTTACTCTACTTAGTATTGTAACAGATTCTGCTCTTGTCATATTATTATGTGGTCTAAATGTATTATCCTCATATCCATTTATTATATTATTATCACTCAAAGCATCAACATATTGCTTAGCCCAATCTGATATTTCAGAGCTATCTTTAAATGCTAAATTTCCATCACCTTTTAAATCTAAAACTGTTGCTATTATTTTACAAGCTTCTTCTCTAGATATTTGTTGATTTGGTTTAAATGTATTATCTTCATATCCGTTTATATATCCAGCATTTATACCTATACAAACATCATTATAATACCAATCTGATTCATTAACATCAGTAAAGTTCTCTTGTCCTACCTTTGTAAATCCAAATACCTTATTTAAAACCTTAACAAATTCAGCCCTAGTTATTGAATTATCAGGTTTGAACGTTCCATCTCCATATCCATTTATATATCCCTTTGAAACAAAATCCAAAATTTCATTTTTTGCCCAGTGATTATCTATATCAGTAAAAACTACATTAGAATCTATCTGAATATACTTTCCTGATACATATCCATACGATCCATTATATTTAATTTTATGCCATCCATTTTTACTTTCTACAATTTCGACTTTATCTCCCTTTGATAATTTTCCAATTGAAGGATACATAGTTCCGTAACCAGATCTTACATTAAGTCCATCAGTTGTAACAACTCCAGTATTAATTATCGGAAAATCTTGTTCATCTAATTTTATATTATTTTTTAAATAAGTTTCAATACCATCTGCTATTCCTGTCGCCAATTTATCTTGATATGCGGGTGTAATAAGTTTATCATACTCTTGATGATTCGATATAAATCCACTTTCAAATAAAGAAGATGGCATATCAGATTCTCTAAGAACACCTAAATCTCTAGCATCTTTAACCCCTCTATCTCTAGCCCCTGTTTGCTTAATCGCATTAGTTTGAACATCTACTGCTAACGGCTTATACATTTGTTTATTTGGGTGGTAATATGTTTCAATTCCATTTGCACTTTCAACATCTGCTGAATTTTGATGTACTGATACAAATACATCAGCTCCATATTCATTTGCAATAGCAGCTCTTTCACCAATTCCTAAGTATATGTCTGATTCTCTACTCATTTTAACTTGTATATTTTTAGCTTCTAATTTATTTTTAACTTTAGTTGCAACTTCTAAATTCAAATCATCTTCATTTTTACCAAAACCAGGTGCTCCTGAATCATAACCTCCATGACCTGGATCTATAAATACTTTATAATAATTTCTGCTTTTTGGTTCCGCTTTATAAAAGCTATAATATCTAGGTGAACTATCAGGAACATAAATTTCTATTACATGTAACTTATTTTCTATTTCCTGACTTATGAATACAGTTCCGCTACCAATTGCTTTTAATTGTCCCTTTTCATCTATAGATGCTACAGCATCATTCGATAGTTTCCAGTTAGGATATTGTGATAAATCTTTTGTTTCTCCAATATTTAAAGCTATCCCATCTTCTATTATCACATCTTGTTGATTATAATTTTGTATAATAGACTTTAGTTCCCCTTCTTCACTACCATTTGCATTAGATACTGTAACACTAGATAAAAAAGACATAGTACATACTAAATTTAATATCAATATTTTTCTTATTAATTTTTTTCTTTTTCTCATTAATTCATCTCCCAATTCTATTTTTTTACATTTTACGATATTTTCCATCTACTATATTAACATATATCATATGTCATAATAAATACTTCTTTAAAATCTTATCTATTCAAATAAAAAATAACGATAATATTATACATAGTTAATATTATCGTTATTTTTTATTTAAACTTTACAAACTCATTTATAGATTTAAGATATATATGCATAAAATTATTAATTTCTCTACTTTTTTTCAACCCAAATATAATAAAAATAGGAAATCCATATATTCCTCCAAATAATCGTCTAAACAATGGACCTTTTGCAACAAATGATTTCTCATCTAAGTAATTACAATCTTTATTTGGATGATATGCTATTATCTCTGGGAAAAAACTCATTTTTTTATACCCTAAATTATATAAATCCATCAAATATATATTTTCTTCTCCTGAATTATAAGTTCCTCCTACACCAAATCTTTCATCAAATCCGATTTTATAATCTGAAACATTCATAATATTTACATAAACATCAAAAGATGACTGTCTCAATAGATCTGACTTTGAAAAATTCAATATTTTTTTTTCTGGATATTTTTTAGGAAACTCTTTTTTATTAGGATCATAATGTTCAAAACAAGCTACATCTGGATTGTATTTTTCAATATAATTGCTAACTATTTCAAATGCTTTTTCATCATACCACCCGTCATCATCTGTTAAAGTCATTATATCACCTGTTATATATGGTATTCCTTTATTTCTCGCCTTCGAAATTCCTTTTTCTTTCATAGTTATATGTTTGTATTCAAAGTCATAATTTTTAAGAGTTTTCTCTATAAACGAATGATTACCTTGAGATACAACTATTAATTCAAACTTTTTATAAGTCTGTTTTTTTAAACTATCAAACAACCTTTTTATTTCTTTCTCTCTTGTCCCTAATGTTGGCAGTAAAAGACTAAATTTCATATTAAAAATCCCCTTTGTTCTATTTCAAGAAATGTTTTTTTAAATTTATAATTGCATATATATTAAAATAGTATATTGATTTTATTAATGGTGTTTTTTCAATATTCCTAATTATATTCCATGTCCACTTTGCAGATTTAACTTTGTTTCCTGACAGAGAATTTTCTCTTTTTCTATATAGAGATAAAGATTCATCTATTCCATATGCTTTATACCCTTGTCTTAATACTTTTAGCCAAGTAGCATAATCTTCATGATTAATACACTCCATAGATAAATTTTTTATAATTGATATATCAATCATTACAGTTAAACATCCAATTATATTATATTTTAATAAATCATTGTAACTAACTACATCTTTACACTTGATGGTCTTATCTAATTCTTCACCTTCTTCATTTATCATATCATAACTAGTGTAGGAAAATGCTATTTGATTTATTTCCATAAATTCGACTTGCTTTTCTAACTTTTTATCTTTCCATAAATCGTCACTATCTATAAATGCTAAGTATTTACCTTGTGCTAAATGTATTCCTACATTCCTAGCCCTTGCAGCACCACCATTTTGTTCCAAGTTTATACATTTTATTCTTGAATCTATCTTTATAAATTTATTAATTATATCTATTGAATTATCTGTAGAACAATCATTTACCAGTATTAGTTCAAAATTTCTATAGGTTTGATTAAGAATACTATTAATCGTTTCTTCCAAGAAATTTTCAGCATTATAAACTGGAGTTACTATAGATACCATATTATCTTGTAGCTTATTCATTTTATTCCTCCTAATATTGTCTTTTATAAATCAAAAAGTGTAGTATCGTACCTACACTTTTAGTATTTTATAAATTATCTATCATATACTCTATTTGATTTATTATCTCATGTTTATCAAATTCGCTTTTTTTATCTTTAAGCTTATCCCTATACTTATTTCTTAAAGACTCATCTAATATCATCTGTTTTATACCTTCATATAGTGCATCTGAGTTATTTTTTGTAAGCATACCATATTCTCCAAAGTGGAGCATTTCATTCGGTCCTGTCACATCAGTAGATACAATGGGCTTGTTTAGTGTCATAGCTTCAGCTATGACTAATGGCAACCCTTCATATTCAGAGCTCATAGTATAAATATCAGCTATATTTATCCATTTATATGGATTGTCTGTAAATCCAATAAGTTTAAAGGTATCTTTTACTCCCAACTCATCTATTAAATACTCTAATTGTTTTTTCTCTTGACCTTCACCTAAGATAACAAATTCATGGTTGATTCCTTCATCTAATAATCTCTTGTGTATTTTCACCAATCTATCTATTCTTTTTGATTTTATTAATCTTCCTATAGCTATTAATGTAATACTTTTTTTATCATAGTCAACTTTTTCTTTAGCTAATATTCTAATTTGTTCTTCATCTATTGGATTATATATTACATCCATTAAATCAGATTTATTTTTAAATTCAGGAAATACTTTTAAAAATCCTTTTTTTGCTTCTTCTGATACAAATAAAATTTTATTCATATTTTTATAAGCTATATTTAAATTTTCTTTAGATATTATACTTTCATATTTACTTAAATCAGTATGTATCCAAGCTACCTTTTTATCACTATTTCCATTCGCTACAATTATAGCTCCTAATCCTTCTAAAAAAGATATTTCTATGTCGTAGTTTTTGTTTTTATATTTTTTCATTATAATACTAGGCTTTTTTTCTATCAATTTCATGCCTATTCTTCTATACAATTTATACATATTTTCAAACATTTTATTTTTTATATTATCAGTTCCTTTAAATATGTAATATTTTTCTACATTATCGTTTATTTTATTTTTATATACGCCTTCATCACTTATTGCTAATAAATCTATTTGATATTTATCATAATCTATATTATCTAATAAATTTAATAAAACTTTTTCAGCTCCACCTCCACCGAGTGTCTGAATTACAAATAATATCTTTTTCATAATACACCTCTATATTTTATTTTTTTAATATGTTAAATAGAGTTTTAAATTGATTTATCATCCCTAGTTTATAAAAACTTATCTGAATTTTTGTTATTATCATACCTTTTTTATTTTTATCTATCCATAAATATGGTATATATTTATTATTTTTCCAGTCTTTAAAGTTTTGATTTAAATAATCTTTCACTTTATCTACTACTTTATTATATTCATTTTTATCTAAAGATTTAATTTGAATTAAATATGATGTTATATGTTTTATAAAATAATATTCTATAACTTCTTTGTATAGTTCATATTTACCATTATTCTTTAAATATACTATAATT
>NZ_JBOFKN010000026.1:0-1113 GCF_051657365.1 Paraclostridium sp. | reverse complement strand
GATCACTTGGTGGTCAGCGCCGAAAGCATTGTCTCGATGGCCCAGCGCGGCCTACTGCAAAACCCATAGCCACCACCTTCACTGCCGCGTTTGTTGTTCAAGGAGCCAAACACATGCCGCAATGCAACCCCTATACGGGACTCGACCTTACCGCCGCGCATTCACCATCAACCTTGTCCTCTGATGAGATAGCGGGAATGGCCAAGAAAATCAGTGCAGACATTACCGACTTATATCAACTGATGGGTGATGACTTAAGTGAACAATTGGGGATCAGCGCCAGCTATCTGGCGCAGATTTTTGGTCAGGTAACGTCGCACAGTGGAATATGAACCTGATACGGAAAATGCAGTGCACCATTAACGTGCGGGCTTGATGCTGTGGTGGTATTCATCAGGCCGCTAAGAGGATAAACGCGCCTGTGGCACAGAGAGCGTTTCAACATGCACGACTACATCCGTACCCCTCCCCATACCCCTCTAATGCAGCGCATTGCAATCCTGATGAGTGATGCTCTGACCTGCGGTAGCGCTTTCAAACGTTTAATGCTGTGAATGATGTTAACTAAAACAGGGAGGGTTATTCCCCTGTAAGACCCATAGGTAGAAATTTAACTTACTTCATTTTTTGCGAAGGCGACGTAGAAAGCTTCACCAATTATTCTATGTACAATGCGTGAATAGTGCCATTCGTCGAAAAAGTAGTGTTCATCTACATTTGGTGCTACGGGTAATATTTTTGGATATGTAGGCTGTGCCACCACTGTCATATGAGCAATGCCGAACCTGATAGGATTAGCAGCAATTTTGTCGCTTACTTTTGTCACATCAAAATAAGTGATTTCGATATCAAGTTCTTTCTCTAAGCTCTTAAGTACTATTGGGAGATTGCGATTCACATAAGTGGTGAACGCTTCAGCTTCAGACAGTCTATTGGCGTCGATTTCGTAAGAAACAAGTGTTAAATCACTGCTTCCTACGATGAAAAATTTCTTTGCATCAAGCGCAAAGAGTTTTCTAACAGCTGCCTCTAAGTTATTTATCGCATTAGCAGCAACATCTACGATATCGCCTTGCATTTCATAATCCATAAATGCGAAATAGTCATTTGCTG
>NZ_JBOFKN010000025.1:0-1052 GCF_051657365.1 Paraclostridium sp. | reverse complement strand
ATATCCTCTACGTCGATACTTAAAAATTAAATCTCCAGATATAATAGTTTTTATTCCTGTATCTAAGAATAAATTCTGTAATTTACCCAAAAGATCATTGTTAGAAACTTCAATAAAATATCCTGCATCTGCGTAATTTATAGAAGTATTTGTAGTGCATTTATATATCTTTTTATTTGCCGTATCATAATACCCTTTTCCTGCTACTTTGGTGTTTGTATTATTTAAAACTCCACCATATTCAATTCCTAATATTTCAGCTAATTTACTTCCCTCTAAAATCTCATTTTGTCCTGTACCAAAGTTCTTGTTAAATGCAGTATTTTTATTAAATGCTGGTTCCTTACCTCCTGCACTATTTAAAGCCTCTTCTGCTTTCTCCATAGTTTTTGCTACGGCCATTGATGTTGCAAGGGTTTCTGAATCTTTTAAATTTGTTGCATCTGATTTTGTTTTATTAAATCCACTATTTTTATTAAATTTATTTTCTTTTTGATTCAAACCTTCTTCTAAATCTTCAATTGTTGGATATACTAAACTTTTATCTATTGTTATTACAGCTTCTGCTTCACTTGTAACTCCTATATATAAATCTCTTGTTCTTGAAATTACATTACCTGAGTTTCCAGGAGGTATTACTTCTCCTTGTCCATCATTTACATATCCAAATAGTACAGATTGCTCTGCTCCTATTTTTGCGAATACTCCAATTTCTTTTATAGTTACTTCACTAGAAAAACTTTCATTTGTAAAACTTCCTCTTATTCTTATTGTATTTTCATTTCTTGCTATTGAGGACATATTAATTGTCATATAACTAGCTACCAAATCTGTTAAAGCTCTAGCATTGTCTAATGAACTTATATCTCCTGTACCTATTTTCATATGTGTAAATTCAATAGGTTTTACTAATTCTAATGACCTTGAAATCATCAAGGCTCCAGCCGAGGTTAAAATAACTCCTCCTGTTGCTAACATCTTTCCACCTACCCTATAAATTTATTTATTACTTTTTTGTGATCATGTATTCCATTTATAAAATTAACTAAAGA
>NZ_JBOFKN010000024.1:0-1222 GCF_051657365.1 Paraclostridium sp. | reverse complement strand
AAAGTATTTTAGTAACTTTAAAATTTTCATTAATAACAGTTTTATTTAGCATGATAATATCTTTATTTTTAGCAATAATATGCAATGAAAAATTAAAGGGGATAAAGTTATTTCGAATTATCTTTTCATCAAGTATGGGAGTATCAGTATCCGCAAGTTCAAGTATAGTTTTATTTTTATTTCATCCAAGTGTTGGATTAATAAATGATATATTAAGTTTATTTGGAGTTTTACCGATAAATTGGTTTACAAGTTCAACCTATGCTATTTGGGCAATATCTTTTGCCACAATATGGATGAATATAGGATTTGGGTTTTTAGTTTTAACAGCTGGATTGCAAAATATAAGTCAAGAGATAGATGAAAGTTGTGAAATTGATGGAGTAGATTATTTTACAAAACTTTTTAAAGTAACTATTCCATTATTGAGTCCAAGTTTATTTTATTTGTTAATCACAACGACTTTAAAAGCTTTTCAAAGTTTTGGTCAAGTAGATATGTTAACTGGTGGTGGACCTGCAAACTCAACTAATTTTATAGTTTACAGTATATATAAAACAGCATTTAGTAACTATAGATTTGATTACGCTAGTGCTCAGGGATTATTTTTACTTATTTTAATTACAATAATAATGGTAATTAAATTCAAATTAGAGAGGAAGGTGCACTATCAATAATATGAAAAAAAGAGCTATGTATATATTACTTATTATTTCTGGAATTGTAGTATTTTTTCCAATAATTTATTCTTTAGTAGCTAGTTTTATGACAACTAAAGATATAATGAGTGGAAAGATTCTGCCATCACAAATAAATTTTATAAACTATAAAGATTTACTTCAAAATATTCCAATACTTCAGTTTTTCTTTAATAGTTTAATAACATCAATAGTTGCAATGATTTTTCAAATTATCATATGTAGTTTAACAGCTTATGCTTTAGTTTTTATTGAATTTAAAGAAAAAAAGATAGTATTTTTATTAGTGATGTGTTCAATATTTATACCGTGGGAAGCTATATTCATTCCAAATTATTTTATAATTTTAAAAATGAGATTATTAAATACAAAATTAGGAATTATATTACCATTTTTAGCAAATGGATTAGGAATATTTTTAATGGTTCAACAATTTAAAACGTTAAATAAATCTTTAATAGAAGCTTCTAAAATAGATGGATGTAGTCATATATTTATATATTTAAAAATAGTTTTACCTTTAT